>JBARZW010000354.1:0-4476 GCA_049650305.1 Promineifilaceae bacterium (SeqCode) | reverse complement strand
ATGTTGGCGAAATGAGGAAGTTTATCGAGCCGTGAGGTCACTGAACCTCTTGACCTTAAGGATCAGACAGGTACAAGGCAAAAAATACCCCGGCTCCCAGACCAGGGTATCGAGAAAATGGGCGCGATTGGACTCGAACCAACGACCTCACGGATGTGAACCGTAAAAACGGAGATCGAGTCCTTTATGCCATTCTACTCGAGGTAGAATCCTTTAACAAAGGGTAAGTTTGAAAGGAACCGTGGGGTCTGATTTGCAACGTTATTGTAAATCAGCCTCCCAGGGCTAAATTGATAAATCTAATCGATATTCTACAGTCATCAAGAACGGTGTCAATCCCGTTATGAAGACTCATCTCAACTTCAGAGAATCAGGCTTTGAACTCCGGATGTGATTTCTGGCAATTGCTCATTTGACGCGGCGCAGGTGTAGGGCTCTGCGAATCCGATGTCGTCGCGAGCCGCTAGTTCAATTACGACGACGTGCTCCGCTTCTGTCCCAGACTCAGGCTTAAGGCTGAATTCATGCGCGCCACCATCCGTTTCACAGGCTTTGCTGAGAAACGCAAATGTTGGGTGAAGAATCGGCTGAGGTCCGCAAGAAAGAGTTGCGACTCTGGCGAAGTCAACTCAATCAAATAATCGGCATGGGACACCCCTTCGAACAAAAGTATATAGGCCCATGTACCCGCTTGGCGCAGCTTGGTGTGGGTGCGAACAGTGTTGCTGAGGAACAGGTCGCGCGTTCCTGACACCAGAAATGTGGGTGGAAAACCGACGAAGTCTCCGTAGATGGGCGAGATCAAGGGGTCTTTCAAGTCTCGACCATCCGCGTACAATCGAATCATGGCTTCGACGGCGCCCTTGTAGGTAGGGATATTGCGGTCCACACCTTGGTTCGTGTAAAAAGTGTCGCCCGTTCCACTCAAATCAGATCCCGGTGTGCCGATGTACAGCGCGCCCGGCACGTCAATACCCATTTCGATGATTTTCTGAACAGCGGACAAAGTGAGGCCGCCGCCGGCCGAACTGCCGCCCATTGCCATGGAGGACGCCGGTCGCTGCGTTAGCAGGTGCCGGTACACGGCCACCACATCATCGACCGCGGCGGGATATGGGTGCCGGGGAGCCATACGGTAGTCGATGGACAGAGTCCGTATCTTGGTTCCCAGGGCGACAAGCAGGGCTTCTCCGACACACGCCAGCCCGCCGCCAAGGACGTAGGCTCCACCGTGCACGTGCACGAACAAGTGATCCTCGTGCTTGGGATCGATCTCATCTGGGATCACATGGTAGACAGCCACCCCCTCAATCTCATCGTGCTTAACCGAGACTGGCGACTGATCAATTGCGGCCTGTACCTCTGCTTGCTTTGTCTCATCGTCGGCTGTGATTAGCGCCAGCCACTCTGCGTCGTTCTGGGGGACGTTTCCAAACTGTTTCAGGCGCTCCAAGACACGCTCTGGATTGCTGCCGATCGCGTCGCGCAACACGTCGCTCGCACCATCGGGCGGGGGCATGGTTCGGACGCCTATACTCTCTTGTGTTTTGTTGTCAGTTGCGATTGTTGGTTTGTCATTGTTTTTTCCTTTCTCGTTTTTGTTAAATAGGGTTAATTAGTTTATAGCAGAGATTGTAAAAAAAACGCAGTCAGCTCGGCATGGGCGTGGAGTGCCTCTAGCATAGCAAACTCATTTTCTGTGCTACGCTTACAGCCGCTTATCCGATATCCGGGATAGCATTGTTGTCTGTAGGGTCAAACGGGTCAAACATTTCAAGGAACTTCACGACGGCATCTGAACTGTCATCGGCTTTTATCTCACCAGAGTCCACTAATTCCCGGGCTGTAGCTTCGCCGGTGAAGAGCTCGGCCCATGCCAGACGGGTCAAGGATGCCCTCAAATCCGGCTGGCGAGGGTTGGCGCTTGGGTCAGAGACAAACTCACAAACCCCACGGCGCACAATCAAGGCCACATTCCTGTCTTCTGCATCGCTGAAGTGCAAAGACAACATCAGGTTTACCTGTGCGCAACGACCGGGATCAATGAAGACCCGAAAATTGTCAATTAGCGTATCGATGTTGCCATGTCTAATCTCCTCGGCCTTTGGAATACTGACCCTGGGGATATTGACCTTACCTTCCAAGGCCCGGGCTTGCCCAATGAAAAAAGCACGGGGGATCGAGCCGAGTGCGCGTTGTCCCATCTCTCGCAGTGCCTGTGCTTTTAAAGCCCTTACCTCCTCATCCAAGGGATTGAGCCGGTACAAATAATTGGCCAGACGGGCGGCCCAGGCGAATTCCTGGTTCTCAAGGGCCTCCTTGACCGCAGTGATGACCGCATCCCGGCCACCAAAACCGGCCACGATGCGCTCGGCTTCAAATTGGGGGGATGGTGGAAAAATATTGGCCGCGTCGCGATCAAACCAGCCCATGGCTTCAAAGTAGATACGGGGCGGGTAGAGAGGAACCTCGCCATAGATTTGAGCCAATTGCGGGAATTCTTGAAGATGATCCGGCAGTTGAACAAAGGTGCGCAATTCATCGGGGCCAAGCCCTTTCAACATGCCACGCAAGGTCTGGTCAAAAATGAAGGTAATTCCATCCATATAATTGCTAAGCGCCTTATTGACAGCCTCTGCGTCGATCATGGGCAGCCCGTGAACATTGTGTAAGGCGGTTGGTTGCAAATCTCGGATCTGTTTGATGCCATCCCGCCACATGCGCGGATCACGGAAAGCATCACCGCGCAGTGGATACAGATTGGGCATAAAGGGCCAGAAAAGATTGTTAAGTACAACCCCGTGATCTGGCAGCAGTACGGTCAGGCAGGCGTCTTCATCGGACCAGTACTTTGTGAAAGCCTGCATGCGCACGCCATCCAACTCAAATTCTTCACCATCGGCAACTTCCTTGTTTACGGGCACAAACCCGTTTTCCTTAAAGATAATCTTGGGTGTCACGGTCGCATCTGGTCCTGTATCCGGGAGAAAGTTCGACAATTGTTCAGCCGCGCGAGCCATATATAGCGGGCCCAATTCGCTAAAAACACCGGAGATAGCACTACCGGCAGCGGCAGCAACAATACGGTTGACATGGGGGTGTCCCACGATGGGGATATCCTTGGCATCACCTATAATGGCTCGCGCTCCGTAAGTGTAATGGGAATGGCTGTATATCAATCCCACAATCGGTTTGTCAGATAGGGTCCGCACAAATTCGAGTACCTTGTGCCCATCTTCTATACCGTCACCGGTATCGAAGATTATCAGACCTGTATCCCCTTCAATGACACCGATGTTAAAAGCCGCCAAACCAACAATTGAATGGATACCATCGGCCAATTTTATGGCTTTGGGTTCAGGGGCCATCAGCACCGCTAAATTCTGCAATACATCTGTGTTGGTAATGGCCCCATTGGGTGCTGTGGTAAGCGTGATATCATCACGGCCCATGTAGCGGCTATTTTCCTGGCAGGGTGCTGCTTTTGACATTTTCTATTCCTTTTTCGTCATTGCATGGGGTAAAACCAACGTACATTCTTTCATTGAAGATGCTTCAAAAGGAATGTATTCAACTCAACATAGGCGTGCAGAAACTCCGGCGAGTCCATCACGACAACGTAATCTCCATGGGAAACACCATCGTAAACCAGGAGATCGGGCACCGCACCGGCTTGCCGGAGTTTGATATGGGCGCGAACGGTGACGCGCAACATGCTCTTGCGCGTCACTGCTATCAGAAATGTGGATAGGATGGGCATGGCGACGATGCCGTGCCCATCAGGAGCCGCGACGTTATTTACGATGACTCGCTCCGATCCAGTCCCAGGCCCAATGCGGAATTCATGCGCGTCATCATCCGTTTCACGGGCCTCGACGAGAAACGAAGGTGCTGGGTTAAAAACCGATTGAGCTCGTCAAGAAAGTGCTGTGACTCCGGCGAAGCAAGCTCATGTAAATAGTCGCCATGGGACACACCTTCATAGACGAGGATGTCGGCCACCGAACCCGCTTGACGAAGTTTGATGTGGGTGCGAACGGTGTTGCTCAGGAACAGGTCTCGCGTGCCCGTCGTCAGCAGCGTGGGCGGGAAGCCGTGGAAGTCGCCGTAGATGGGTGAAATTTGTGGGTCTTTCATATCGCGACCATCCGCGTAAAGCCGCACTGCGGCGTCGACAAAGCCAGCGAAGATCGGGATGTTGCGATCCACGCCCTGGTTGGTGTGGAAGGTGTCGCCCGTCCCGCTCAAGTCGGATCCCGGTGTGCCGATGAACAGTGCCCCTGGTACGTCAAGGCCCAGTTCGATGAATTTCTGAACCGCGGACAAGGTGAGGCCACCGCCGGCCGAACTGCCGCCCATTGCCATGGAGGACGCCGGTCTCTGCGTCAGCAGGTGCCGGTACACGGCCACCACATCATCGACCGCGGCGGGATATGGGTGCCGGGGAGCCATGCGGTAGTCGATGGACAGCACCCG
>JBARZW010000353.1:0-4910 GCA_049650305.1 Promineifilaceae bacterium (SeqCode) | reverse complement strand
GTACGGAACAACAAACCATACTTCAGGGTGAAGGTGTGACTTATACATTGCGATACACAAACAACGGCACCTTACCCTTGGAATACGTCTGGATATGGGATGACGTCGACACCGCCGGAAGCGTTATATCATCAACTGTCTCACCGCCGAGCGACCCAGCTGAAAGTACGGAAAACCGTGTCGCCTGGTATATCGGAACTATTACACCAAATGGAGGAGTAGATAGCTCTGGTACGCTTACCTTTACCATAAGAACGGACGCAAAAGATCAAGACCTTCCAGACGGTTACTTATTAGTGAACTATGGTTTCTTTGGCATTAATCAGGGAAGTTTACCCTCTAGTGCGGCCTTGACCGATACAACGACTACCCTAGTTAATGCCCCAACCATAGCGATTAACAAGAGTGATGGACGCGAGACTATCGGTACCGGCGAGCTGCTGACTTATACCATATCGGTAGCCAATTCGGGATCAGTCCTGGCAACAGGGCTGGTGCTTACTGACGTCTTGCCTTCCGAAGTGAATCTGGCCGGAACGCCAACACCACCCCCAGATAGCCTTCCCGGTGATCCGCTTGTTTGGGATCCGGCGACGTTAGGTGACCTAGCCCCAGGCGAGTCCCTCACGATCACGATCCCGGTTTCCGTAAGCTGGGACGTTGAAAGTTTCACCGTGATAACGAACACGGCCATTGTTGAATACCAGAATCAAGCCGGATACGTATATGTTCCTAAAACGGCCGTTGATGAAACGACCGTGCTAAGACGCGCCGGTTTCGTCGATGGGTATGCCTATGACGACCTGAATGGGAATGGTGTTTTTGACGGTGGAGAAACCGGATTGAGTGGAGTAACGATCACCTTGCCTGCAGCTCAAATTCCGGTGACAACCACAGATGCAGGCGGGTATTACCACTTTCGTGTCGAGAGTGAAGGTCCTGTATCGGTAACCGCGAGCACGCTGCCCGGCTTCTTCCATACCACAGCTCCAACCGTCTACACGGATACGGTTTTCGGCCTGACGAGGACTGTCGACTATGGATTCGCACCGGTTGCGTCTCCATTCGGCGTCATTTTCGGCACCGTGTATGAAGACCTGAACCACGACGGACAACGAGATCTGGGCGAAGGGGGTATCTCAGGTGTAACCATCACTTCCACCAGGGCAACTACCTCACCGGTAACGACTGATCCCTTCGGGAACTATACACTGCGGTTCAACAGCGCCGGTTCGGCAACCATAACAGAAATCAATCCTGATGGTTACCTCTCGACTACTCCAGATGGTGTGGATGTTGACGTGGTGATTGGATCGAGCGACGGATCGCCAATTGACTTCGGCGATTTCCTGGGCATCAAGATAACCGGAAAGGTATTTGAAGATGCCAACGGCAACGGAACCGACGACGGTGAAGCCGGACTCGCCAATGCCGATGTCTCCGCTGGGATTGAAATCTACTCCACAGATAGCACAGGTGTTTACACTTTGTTCCTTACTCTTACCGGCGGCTCTGTCCTTATTAGTGAAAGTGATCCTACCGGTTATGTTTCGACCGTATCCATACCCGGAGCGGGGATGAGCGTGATCGATGCCAACACGCTTAGCATCGATGCTCCTGTTTCCGGCGTTGAGTACAGTGGAGGCGACTTCGGCGACATGCAAGCATCGACCTCTATCACCATTAGCGGATATGTGTGGGATGACAACGGCGATGGCGGAGGTGGTATTGCCAATGGGCAGCGCGATGGCGCCGAGCCGGGCCTTCCTGGAGTCGTCGTTCATCTTAGCAACGGATTACCGCAAGAGACCGATTTCGAAGGTAATTTTGAGCTTCACACTACCGCAGGTCAGGCAATAACACTTACTGAAACAGATCCGGACGGCTATGTATCGACCAATGCTATCGCAGGGGTATGGGCCACGAAAATCGATAATGGGTCACTATTATTTGATGCCCTAAGCCCAGGCTCCACATCAAGTGGAAACTTCTTCGGCGATGTCCAAACTGGCCAGGTATTCACCGTAACAGGATTTGTATGGGACGATAACGGGGCAGGCGGTGGTACGTCCGGCGACGGCATTTGGGATACCTTCGAGCCTCCTTTAAGTGGTGCGACCGTATCTGCCAGTAGCAGCATGCAGGATGTAACCGGTCCAGACGGTGCGTTTTTACTCCACACCCCGGCCGGTCAGTCCGTTACCATCACGGAGTCCAATCCCGCTGGATATGTTTCCACGGGTTCGATAGCCGGCAATGACGCAGTCAGGGTGGACGACGACACACTGGTTGTTAGCGGCCTGGCTGGTGGGCTCTCGTCGTCAGGCAACTTCTTTGGTGATGTAATTCCGGCCGACCTAGCTATCTCTAAGTCAGATAATCTCGATCCCGTGACAGCAGGCACGTCGATGATTTACGCGATCGTGGTTGACAACAACGGTCCATCAGATGCCACCGGGGTGATTGTCACGGATACAATGCCGGCGGATGTTTCTTATGTGTCCGATAGTGTGAGTCAAGGGAATTTCGATCCAATTACGGGTGTGTGGACGGTCGGAGCAGTTAACAGTGGAGGCAGCGCGACCCTTTCCATAGAGGTTTTCGTCGAGTCGTTTGCCTCGGGCTTGCTGGAAAATATCGTGGTTGTCGTCGCCGACCAATTCGATGACGATTTATCGGATAATACAGATACCGAATACACCACCGTGGAGACCGAAGCTGATCTTGCCATAACTAAGCTGGATCATCCTGATCCGGTCGCCGCAGGAGATGTGTTAACCTATACAATTGTCTACACTAATATCGGTCCCTCCGATGCGCCCGGCGTCACAATCACCGATACATTGCCAGACGAGTTCGAGTTTAGTGGTGTGGTCACGGCGACGCCGCCGCTACCTGGATTTGTACAGGATGGACAGACTCTAACATGGTATATTAATAATCTGACGCCAGGTGTGACAGGCACCATCGTGTTGACCGGTACGGTCAGCCCAGGAGCGTTAGGAGTCATTGCCAATTGGGTGGCCATCAATAGCAGCACAACGGACCCGAATCAGACCAATAACGAACACGTGGAAACGACTTACATCGGGAACCCCGACCTGGCTACAATCTATGGCTTTGTCTTTGAAGATACCAACGGAAGCGGCAAGAGAGATGCCGGAGAATCCGGCTTGCCTAATGTGCTCGTCACGATAGACGGCTCGGAGTTCAAGGACACCGATGAGTTGGGCTTGTACTTCTTCCTATCTCCTGATACGGGAACGCACAAGATTACCGAGACAGATCCAGAAGGCTACTTCTCGACGACTCCTAATGGAATCGTCGTAGATGTAGTTCTTGGGAAGAGTTACAACGTCGATTTTGGTGATGCCTCAGAAGAGGAGGGTTTTGCGAGCATATTTGGCATCGTATTCGAGGACGCCGATGGAGATGGGCAGCAAGATGATGACGAGGTCGGAATCGAAGGCGTGATCCTCACTCTGGACAACATCCGTGAGACGACATCGGATGTTTTCGGTTCATATACCTTCTCAACTACGGTTACCGGGACTCACAGGGTCGTTGAAACCGATCCTGTTGGCTACTTCTCGACTACGCCGAACAGGGTGGTCATAGACGTTCAGCTTGGAGAAGGCTACGAGATAAACTTCGGAGATGCACCGGACGTCTCTGACTTCTCCGCAATATATGGAACCGTCTTTGATGATAGCGATGGTGATGGCGTATGGGATGACGACGAATTGGGCATCTCGTCCGTCGTCGTGAAGCTGGATCAAAGTGAGATCAAGTTCACCGACCGATTTGGAAATTATACCTTCCGCGTTGACACGCCGGGCACGCACAATATCGAAGAAACCGATCCTCTGGACTATATCTCGACCACCTCCAACAGTGTTGACACCGATGTTCAACTTGGCACGGGCTTTCAAATCGATTTTGGAGATGCATGGGTTTGGCTCTGTAATCCCGACAGCTACGAAGAGGATGACACAGTCGCGCAGGCTGAAATGATTGGGGCCGTCCAGTCACAGGTGCACGATTTCTGTGACGACACCGTCGACTGGCTCAAATTCGATGCTGTGGCCAACCAGACTTACACGATCACTACCTCCTCCTGGGGCCGACGAGCTGATACCTACCTGGCATTGGTTGACCGCGACGGAGCAACAATTCTCGCCGCCAACGACGACTATTCGGATGCACCAGACTTCTCATCACGGATAGTCTGGGAAGTTGGCCCTCAGGGCACTTACTTCGTCAGGGTGACCAGCCAATCAGAGCTTACAGGTTATATGACTGATTATGACATCAGCCTTGATCGGACAGACACCTTTTTTAACTACATGCCCATAATTCTGAATACTACCTTAACGCAACGAAAGGTTCTGAACCGACCGGCAGCGGCTGCGAGCGATTCGTCTGCAGATAGGACCTATGGAACCGGCGACCTGAATCTGGGTGAAATCAACCATAGTTGCCCCGACAGCTACGAGATCGACGATACCTGGCAATCTGCTGGAACCCTGTTTTCGGGAGTACCTCAAGTTCACTCGTTTGACAGCGATCCGTCGCTCTATGCCGCCGATAAGGATTTCGCTTGGTTTGAGTTACCTCCACAGGGAGATATTGTCGTCAGCGTTACGCCTTTGTCGAGTACAACCTATCTCGAACTTTACGACGAACACGGCAACAGCTTAGGTTTGACAGGAATTGATCAATTCTCCTGGATAGATGCACCTACAGGTTTGTATTATCTTGGAATCAGCCCAATGACACCGACCTTCGGCTGTACAAATGAAGCTGGCTATACGCTTGAGGCAGATATAACTCCTCTATATAAGGTCTATCTACCGATAATATCGGGCTAACATGCGATAACGCCATTAAAATTCCAGCTTTCGCCGGGC
>JBARZW010000352.1:0-35402 GCA_049650305.1 Promineifilaceae bacterium (SeqCode) | reverse complement strand
AAGCCTGACGCGATTTAGCAAAGGCAAAAATGTTGTGATAAGTCAGGCCCAGCTTCATCAGCGTTCGCGCCGTCCTTGGATAATCCTCTACATCTCTCAAAAAGAGCAGGGCTTGTTCATAGGCTTTGATAGCATCATCATAGGTATAGACCTGGCGAGCCTCGTCGCCGGCCAAGAGTAGATATTCGCAAGCCTTAAGACCGTCTCCGGCTTCGGCGAAATAGCGTCCCATCAAAGGCGCTAACTCTTTTTGGCGACCAGGAAAGTTTGCTTCCAAGGCCAGGGCCACCTTCCTCTGCTGGCGCTGGCGTCGCAGAGTGCTGAGATTGGATAACAAGGTGGAGTGAATCAAGGCGTGGGTGAAAGTAAATTCTGTGGTTGTGCCCGTCCCAGGCCGGCCGACTTCTTCGACGAGCTGGGCCTGCTCCGCTTTTTCCAGGACGTCGATCAGGCTGTCCTCGTCCAATTCGCTAACGACGACCAGCATCTCGTATTCAAAGTTCCGGCCAAGGAGGGCGGCCAGTTGGAGGGTGTTTTGTTCCTCCTTCGTTAGCTTGCCAAGGCGTGACTGAATAGTGACCCGGATGCTCTGGGGGATCTGAAGCGTCTCCATATTGGGGCGGTGCCAGCGGCCGTTTTCGAAAAAGAACTCACCGCTGTCCACCAGCGCCTTACAAACCTCCTCGACGAAGAAGGGATTGCCCTCGGTCTCGCGGTAAATACCATCCAGCAGTTCCGGGGTGATCTCTTCTACAAACAAGGTCGCCAGCAGATCACGAGTTTGCTCCTTGTTCAAGCGGGTGAGCTTGATACGAGTCGTTACTTGATTCAGGCTCAGCTCATTCAACAGTTCATGGAAGGGCAGGGCTTCGTCCAGCTCCACCTCCCGGTACGTCGCCAGCAGCAAAGCCCGACGGCGATCAACCCGGTGGGCCAGGTGACGCAGCATGGAAAGGCTGCTGCTGTCGGCCCAATGCAAGTCTTCGACGACAAAGAGCATCCGGTTATCTGTTGTCAGCGCCTCAAACCAGGTAGCCAGGCTTTCAAACAGCCTTTGTTGGTCGGCTTCCGGGTCCAGCCGTTCGTTGGGCGGCACTTCGGGATATTTAAGCCGGAGCTCGGGGGCAATGGTCAGCAAGTAGGCCACTACCGGCTGGGGGAGATCGAGGTTGTAGCCATTATCCAAAGAACCGCGTACTAACTGGCCGATCGGGCCATAAGGCGTTCGCTCCTCAGCGTAGCATTGACCGGCCAGGGCCTTGCCGCCCGATATCTCCACGTAGGTGGTTAACTCCCGGACTAGGCGGGTTTTGCCGATGCCCGGTTCACCGCTTATAAGCAACAACTGGCCTTGAGCGGTTGCTGCCTGCTGCCAGGGAGCCACGGCTTGAGCGAATTCCTCTTCCCGGCCGATCATCCGTCCACGTACCAAACGGCTGATGTAAGTACCTGTATCCCGGAGCTGGCTCCCAGCAGGTATCTGAGAGAGGTTCGTTAAAGTGCTATGCACATCGTTGGCTGATTCGGGGCGATCTTCGGGACGTTTGCTCAACAGTTGAACGATCAGTCGGTCTAGCGCCGGTGGTATCTGATCGTTATAGGAGGCGGGAGGCACAACCGGAGCATATAGGTGCTGGGAGATAACGGCCGTCAGGTCGGCTCCTTCAAATGGCGGCCGGCCGGCGCTCATTTCATAAAGCATGACGCCCAGCGCATACAGGTCCGATCTGGGGCTGGCCTCTTTGCCTAAGATGATCTCGGGCGCGATATAGGACAAGGTACCCATGAAGGTGCCCTGTTGAGTAAGACGGCTCTTCCCGGAAATTCGGGCCAGGCCGAAATCCATAAGCTTGACCGTGCCTGTGGACGTTACAGAGACGTTTTCTGGCTTGAGATCTCTGTGGATGATTCCCTGTTGGTGCGCATCCGATAAGGCCAGGCAAATAGCTTTCGCTATCTCGACGATCTCGTCTAGATCCCGGTAGGTTCTGTCGCGCAGCGTTTGTCCTTCTACCAGCTCCATGACGATGAAAGAGGCCGGCTCTTTCTGATCAGGCAAGTCGACTGTGCCCACGTCGTAAACGGCCACGATGTTGGGATGGTTTAAGCGGGCTGCCGCGCGAGCTTCCTGGAGCAGCCGCGAACGGCCTTCGGTCCCCAGACCGGTTGCCGAAACGACCTTCACCGCCACCGGCCGCTCAAGAAGCGTGTCCCTGGCCCGGTAGACTATGCTCATGCCGCCCCGGCCGAGCTCGGACTCAATGGCATATCGATCCTGGAGTAAAGATCCGATCATAGTTTGTGGCGGAAAGCGGACCTTGCTATGGGAAAGTTGAAATTGCGTCGAAGAGGTCGCTAACCCTCGGGTTCATTATAGACGAAAACGGGGAAGATAAATATATATGTCAGACGCCGATTCACATTCTCGCCTGGCAATTACTAGTCAGGCAGAATCTGGTGCTCGGAGGGCGAAGTTGGCCATTACTTGTCGTTCACGCCACTGAGCAAATATTGGCAGAACTAGAAGCAGACAGTGCGCAGACATAGGTGTTGGGGATTCAGCCCATCGCAAGCTCAGCGTCCTCCGCTGCGCTTCGCTCAGAATGACATGGGTGGGTGACACTTCTCGTATGACCAACTGGAATTGTCATCCCGAGCCTGCGAGGGATCCCTGAGGCCTTCTCAGATCGGAGTCTTGCCTGCCTTATAAGAACGCTGGTAGGGATTCTTCCTTCCGCTGCGCTTCGCTCGGACAGGCTTTGTCAAGTCCAAAATTTGGACTGCCGACCTGTTTAGACAGGGAACAATTAGCAAAGCTGTCCATCACTTTGTTGAGAAAGATGTATGGAATTAAATGAGAGAAAAAAAGCACGGTATCTGTCCGTCAATAAACTCGAACTTTCACAACATGAATTAACTTGGCGCGGCTGAAACTAACCCAACGAGTGGTTTTCGGTGTCTGGCCACCTGGTTCAGATGGTGAGCCTCATCATAAGGCACTCTTTTCTGCCACAAAGTCCAAATGATATGTAGCCAACGGTTTGCCAAGCAGCGATATGCATGGCTATCTGACATGCCACGAGTTAGGGCACGGTTGAAATAGCCAGCTGCCCAGACTGATTTGCGTATTGAAGACTTAGCAAACTGTTGAGCCGTCTGCCGGTAGCTGCGGTTGCAAGCCCATCGAAACCGGACGTATTGCGAACGACCAGACTGAACTGTCACTGGGCAAGTACCGGCGATGGCGGGCAGTATGCTGGGCTTGGGATAGCGGGAACGATGATCGCCGAACATGACCAGTAGCTTAGGCTTGAGTAGATCCCCAGCTCCTGGTAAAGAAGCGAATATGGGTGCATCCGGGTGTTGCTCGAATAGGAGTCCTGTCTGGCTGATGGTGACCTGCTTCTGCTCCATGAGAGTTAGTAACTGGCGGGCAAGATAAACAGTCTGCTTTTCGAGAGCTGGCCAGATGGTCTCAGGTGCAGCCGGCATAGACTCTCGCAGTTGGGCATAGTACGCAGGCAGGTGGCGTACCTGATAGTAGCCTTGACCCCGACTGAAGACCATAAACTGCCGATAGGTAAGGGTTCTCAAATGGCCCTGGCTGGGGTAGGCAGCCACAACTTTAAGGCTAAACTGGCTCATCATGTTGCCAAAGGCAGCCAACGGTTGGGGATAGTAGCTCAGTAGGTTGGCCCGTAGTCGATTCCGATGACGCTTGATCGAGTCGATCAGGTTATCTATCCAGCTCAATAGGCTGCGCATCTGTTGAGCCAGGTCACTGTCCGCCTGCCAGGGTATCAGCCGGCCCTGGTCAGTTCGGAGGATGTCGGCCAACAAAAGCGCGTCGTTGTCGTCGTCTTTGGCTCTGCTGGCCCGATGTCGCCCACGATTGCTCTTAACCTGATTGGGCGGCAAGATGTACAGGGTATAGCCACGAGACCACAGGAAATCGACCAAGGTGTTATGGTCTGTTTCTATCGCTACCAGACAATCAGCCGCGACCGCGTTGACCTGGGCCAGATATTGTTCTATGCTCTGAAAGCCAGCCAATGTATGAGAAATCTGAAATCTGTTCAGACAAGCACCAGCCTTGTTTAGGATGCACACGTTGTGATGCTTTTCACTCCAATCAATACCAATATAGCTTTTCATCGGATACCTCCTTCTGGTATGGTATCCATCGTACCAAGCGAACGGAATCGTTTTCCTATTATGGCGCTCTTGGCGCTACAGGCTTTGGACAGTACGTTCGCTTCGCTTGGGGGACGGTCCGAGCGTGGCACTCAAAGTGCTGGAATGACAAGGTCCTCAATTCCCAAGCGTTTGCCGATGGAGGTAGACAAATGGGTGTTTCTCTCATCCTCATCAGTCTACCTCCTCGGTATTTCTAAGCATAAAGTAATAAGAATGACATGTGTGGATGACGCTCCACGTATGACCAACTGGAGCTGTCATCCCGAGCCAGCGAGGGATCCCTGCGCCTTCTCGGGCTGGAGTCTTGCCTTATGAGAACGCTGGTAGGGATTCTTCCCTCCGCTGCGCTTCGCTCAGAATGACGTGGGTGGGAGACACTTCTCGTATGACCAACTGGAATCGCCATCCCGAGCCTGCGAGGGATCCCTGCACCCATCTCAGGCTGGAGTCTTGCCTTATGAGAACGCTGGTAGGGATTCTTCCCTCCGCTGAACTCCGTTAAGAATGACACCGCCGAAGCAACCTAAATTCTGTGTCATTCCGAGCCTGCGAGGAATCCCTGATGCCTTCTAGAACAGAGAGAGTGCCTTTCTGTGCATATTAAAGAGGATTCTTCACTTCGCTTAGAATGACACAAGGCGGGCTGACCACTGATTAGTTCCCCAACCCCGTGTCGGCAAGATGCATTTTATCTTGCCTTACATCGTGACTGAATGGGTCGTGCAGTTTCGTTAATATGGCATCATCCCCGGAAAACGACCCCAAAGAAGGCTCTCAGCGATCTATCTCCACCTGGTGCCATTGGGCGACGCCTATCGGCGTCCACACGTAATTCTCAACATATGGTTTGACCAGCTCGGCCGCCAGACTATGAGTGAGAAAAACGGCCGGGGCATCTTCGACGATCATCCGCTCGATCTCGGCATATTGGTCCATGCGGGTTCCAACATCGGGCTCGATTCTTGCCTCTTCCAACAGGCCATCGATAGCCGGATTATTGTAAGAACCAAGGTTCTGCTTTGACGTGCTGTGATAGAGTAAGTCTAGAAAGTTTTCAGGATCCGGGTAATCGGCGCACCAGCCAGAGAGGAAAATGTCGCCGGTGTTGCCGGAATAGAGCTCGTCAATAAACAGGTATGGATCCAGTAGAATTGGCTCGATCGTCACACCCAGGGTCTCCTGCCACATCGAAATCAAGGACGTGACATAGGGGCCTACGCTGCCGTACCCTGAGGTGTTGAAGGTCACGGCCGGAAGAGAAGAGGGATCATCATAGCCGGCTCGGGCCAGCGTCTCTTTTGCCTTTTCCGGGTTATAATTGTAGCCGTCCAGGTCGCCGGTATATCCGGGCATGCCAGGTGGTAGGGGGCCTTCGGCAACCAGCGCGTCCCCCATGAACAGCCCATCGACGATACGTTCTTTATCCAAGGCATAGCTGAAGGCCTGGCGTACAAGGGGGTCGTTAAAAGGCGCCTGATCGCTATTGAATACCACGTAGCTAGTGCACATATCCACACCGACCCGCAGATCCTGATGCAGAGGATTATTGGGATCCTGAACCCGCTCGAGATTGCTTCCGCCCACGCCAACCACGTCGATCTCACCCTTCTCATACATCGAAAGCGGGATCCCGGCGCCCATCAAGTAAACGAGATGGTCTATGGCTGGTGGCAATCCGTTATAACCGTCATTTCGACGGAGGATGATATATTCGTCGTCCTCCCACTCCTGCAGCTCGAAGGCGCCGGTGCCGTTTGGGTCGTGTTCCCAATCTAGTCGGTCAACATTTTCCTTGTCAACGACATAAGCCACCGGGTAGGTTAGCTTTGAAAGAAAATACGCTTTTGGCGCGTCGATACGCACTTCCAGTGTGTGGTCGTCGACAACTCGAAGACCACTGATGTGATCGGACCCCCCACTTATCACCTCATCAATACCGACTACATCCCCAAGATAGGTCTGGACAGTATCTGATCCCAGGAGGGGATTAGCCGCCCTCTCCCAGGAGTAAACAAAGTCCTGGGCCGTTACCGGCCGTCCATCATGAAACCGGGCATCTGGACGGATGTAAAAAGTGTAAAGGGTACCGTCATCACTGACCTCCCACCCGTGAGCCAGTTCCGGTTGAACCTGGAGATCACTGTTTAGGGTTACAAGGCCGCTGAATATTCCCCCTACAGGCCCGTAAGCTCCACCATGGGTCATGGCTGGATCCAAAGTCCTCGGCTGGCCCCCGCTCAAGTAAATAGCCTTATTCCGGTCGACATCGCTATCGGCCGGAACCAGCGACTCATTTTGATCGAGTAGCTGGTCGGTCGCGTTACAGGCCAATACCGGAATCAGCCAGAACAGTGAGAGTAGAAGCAGCTTCACCGTCGACCGCACTGAATGCAACAGCCAAGGTCTATTCTCCTGCAAGGCGAGTCCAGATGGATACGCCAAACCATGTCCCTCGTCGTAGGCACCGGCTGCCGCGCTAGATCTTTTCCCCTTCTTGTTAGCCATGCCTCAGTTTCGTCTTTTCTTGAAAAATAGCGTCGCTCCAATCCCGAACAAGAGGGTAGGGGCAAGGGAAAGACCGCATAGTCCAGATGGAGCATCCTCGTCGACAGCACTATCATCCTCTATCGCTCTGGTTGGCTGGGCGGACGAGGGAGTAGGAACGCTACGGGCGGCGTTATTGGGAACCACGGTTGGAACGGAAGCGGCCACGACCGGTGTTGGCGTGGCTGGAATCTGGCGCGATGGCGCACCGATGGATTCTCGCCAGGCTAGCTCAAGGCCGTCCGCATTGAAGCCGTAGACACCCTCAAGGGCGTCGTCGTAGCCTTCGGCCGCGGCGAGATCCAGGATTAGTGACTGAAGCGCCTCCTGTCCGTAAGTCTGCAGCAGGAAATCGACCAGGCTGTAACTCTGGCTATAGGCAGCATTTGCGTCCTCACTATGGGCTGGAAACGCGCCGTTTAAACTACGCACCGGTTGGAATGAATCGTCCTCAATACCTTGCTCGATCTGGTTGCGGACTCCCTCATCCGGTTCGCCTTCCGCGTAGGTAGCCAGCCCTTCCTCCAACCAGGTAGGCCGGTTTCCACCCAAACAACTGCGCCCAAATTGGCCGAGCACCAGGTGTGCTAATTCGTGCCGTATCGTGTCGCTGCCCCAAGTTTCCGCCAGGTGGGGAGGGACGCCCAGGAGGATTGTGTTGTAGTCGCTGAAGGCTAGCCCACCGGCCCAATCCTGGACGAACAATAAGGCCTCTCGCATGGATTCCGCGTCCTCGTAGACGTAGATCTGTACTTCGCCCTCGAGTTCGATGCCTATATCACTCTCCAGCCGTTCGAGACCCGACTCAGCCGCTTCCAAGAGCACCGGTCCGACGTCATCGCCCTCGTACCAATAAAGGACAATGGGCGAGGATACGGGCGACGATACGCCGGATCCTTCGGAAGTGATCATCCGCCAGTCGAATCGTTCGTCTCTGAAGGTCAGTGCCTCCCGCTCGGTTGTGAACACGTTCCCAGAACTGTCCGTGATCGTCCATTCCCACCACATCTGGGCCCCCGGGGGCGGGTTGCCAGATCGATTCATCACCCAGGTCCATTCAACGATTGAGCCATCGGCCTCGACCGGAACGTGCGTACCTGCCGTTATGCAACTGTCCCGGCCGACTTGGTAGGTCAGCTGGGCATCGGCGATCGTCACACCCGCCTCAAGCTCCAGCTGGAATGTGACGGTGTCTGGGAAATCGACCGCTGCCTCGTTAAGAACGACTATCGGTTCGTCGCCCTGGGCGTAAATCCGCGAAGCTGGAGCCAAAAAGGCGACTATCAGCGCAACTAGCGCCAACAGGGACTTGGTGCGAATCCTCATGACTTTCTTTTCATGCTCACTTTCCGCGTCGTATGATCCAATAACTCAAAAAGATGCCCGCCAAAAGTATACCGCCACCGAGGAACCATAAGCCAACAGCGGCAGAGTTAACGGGAACCTGCTCAGACGGCACGAGGGTCATTGTGTCCTTCGCCGTTGCCGCGGGAGACACGGCTGGTAGCCGGGTGGGTATTTGAGATTCATGGGGCGTATTGGTAGGCATCAGGGTTGGGATCAACGTGGTTTCCGGTGGCGTATTGGGCGAATCCGTCGAGCCATCTACGGCTGATGAAGCGGCTGTTGCCGCGGCTGTTGCCGGGGGCGTTGGTGTTAAGGGTGGTGTGGCAGTGATTGGTGGCGGCGGCAGAGCCGTTGGCGGGGCCGGTTCCGTTTGAACCAGGTAGTAGGTCAACCCACCTATCATGCAGAAGTCGCCGATGCTCTGGCTGCACGACGCGGCGGAAAGCTCAATATCGAAATAACCATTGTCCGGCGTAATAGCCTGGGAAACGCCCCACATATCCACTAGGACCGCTGAATCAAATCTGGCTTCGACCTGCGCCACCTGTTGGCTTGGTAAACGGGCAAAAAGAACTGTAGTGGACTTTCCAGGTTGGTCGATCCGGATCTGGCCCACGCTATCCCATCTCTCTCTCTCCACGCCCGTCATTCCAGACAATTGCTCGATAGCCAGGCGATACGTGTCGTATGCTGGTCGATGAGTGCCATCCATCCTGACCAGGCCAAAGGGCTCAGGATTGGCGAACCGGTCCTCCTCGTTATCCCTCAATTTATAGACGGCGATTCGATCGGCGCCGGCGGCCATAGCCGAGGCCAGAGCCTGGGGAATGAACGCCGCCTGCTCCTCCAAGGTGACGGACAGGAACCAGTCGGGAACCGGCCATTCGGGATCGTCCCTTGGTGGCGCGTTGGTCTCAGCCAGCCAGATCGGCTGGTCCAGGCCCCGCTGACGCATAATTTCGGTGAAGAAATCCAACAGATCATACACCTGGTTTGGCTGGAAGTAGAGATGGGCCGTGGCTATGTCGAAATAGTGATTGTGATCGGCCGCTTGCGGGTCGGCCATGATCTCGTCAAGAAGCCGGGCCATATACTGTTCGGTTCCTCCGTAGTAATCAGCCCAATAGGTGAACGCAGAGAGGTGAATGACGGCATCTGGGTCGCTTTCTTTCGCCGTCAAATAGGCGACACGGAGCAGTTGGGCAAAGTCAGCCACGGAACCATCCCACGTATGGGCGATCTCTGTCTCTCTGATATCCGGCTCGTTCCAAATTATCCAGTGAGAGATTCTTCCCTGATAGCGGGTTACGACCTCGCGCACATAATTGGCCCAGGTATTGGCCGGTTCGTCGTAAGCCAGCCACAGTCCCTTGGGTAACCGGTTCTCGTCCCTGGCCCACTCCGGTATGCCGATTAGCAAGCCAACAACCTCTCGTCCGGCGGCTATATCGGCCTCTATCTGCTCATCGGTTATCTTTGGCGTCCAGCTATCCGGACCACCAGCCTGCGCCCTAGACCACTGGAATATTATTCGGGTCCAACCGGCGTTTAGCCCGTCGGCATCGGCCGGCGACTCAAAACTCTCGATTACGCCGAAGCGAGGATCTGGCACGTCAAACTGCGGTGTTTGGACGGCTGGTTGCCTAATCAAACCTAACCCCTCCCCACTGCTTCTTCCGGACACGAGATGAGCCAGAATGACCACGGTCCCAATAGCTGCCAGGATCCGGGCCAAAACGATACGATTGCCGCCTTCATTCGCCGTAGCAGGTCGATCGATTGGTTTCACGCGTGCTCTCAATAATTCAAGATAAGCAACTCGGTAACCGGTCCGCGGCCGTCGGCCTTGCTATTGATGAATCGTCGGGCCTTGATCTCAACAAAACGGTATCCTTTTCCTTCGTAAAGTTCATATACGAGCGGGGCGCTGGAATTACTTAACATAACACGACAGCCTTTCGTTGCCAGCTGATCGAAGGTGGACGATAGACGTCGCTGATCATCGATATCAAATCCGAGGCGATTGTAGTTGGTGAAATTGCTCGTGGTATTGAGAGGAGCGTATGGGGGATCGAAATATACGAAGTCGCCTGGCCCGGCCGGCGCTACGACTTTTTCAAAATCATCGACCTGGAGCTTCACTCCTTGCAGGGCGACGGATGCGGTGCGCAGCCTGGTCGGATCGCAAATCGTTGGATTTTCGTAGCGACCAAATGGTACGTTGAATGCACCCTTTTTGTTCTCCCGGTATAAGCCGTTGTAGCAGGTTTTGTTAAGATAGATCAGCCGTGCGGCTCGCTCAACTCTGTTCAGCTCAGCAGGATTCTGGGAACGGACTAGATAATATTCCGCTTCGTCGTTGTGAAATCGTCCAAGAACCTCGATGAGCCCTTCAACCTCTTTCTGAACAACCTGGTAGATCTCAACCAGCTTATCGTTTACGTCCGCCAGGCAAGCATCGGCCGGTTGCAGGTGGAAAAATACTGCCGCGCTGCCAAGAAAGGGCTCGTAATAGCGCTGGTATTCCTCCCGTCTAGAGAAGAATGGACCATATTGTTTGAGCAATTGGCTCTTGCCACCGGCCCATTTCAGGAAAGGTCGGGCTTTATCTACAAAGTGGGGAAGATCAGGAGCCATGGAGCCGGTTCTTTGTTCTTGTTTGAGCGCGACACTAGGATACCGCCGCCGGTTCCACCAACTCCGCGACAATGGTTGTATAGCTGCCCTCGGATTCAAAAGTCACTTTCAGCGAAGAGTTTTGGAGGATGTGAAGCAGTGATCGATTCGCCCCTTGGACGATAGCGACCATCTTTCGTATCCCAGCCTCTCGCGCTCGCTCGGCGAGATAGGCAAGGAGTTCTGAACCAATGCCCTGGTTTTGCATGTCGTCCCGGACAGCCAGCGCGGCCTCAGCCGTCTCTTGATCAATCCGGATATATCTGGCGCCGGCAACGGGTGCATCAGATTGGTCGGGCAAGTCCGTGAATGCCAACCAGGCGCCATCTCTCTCGGGATCTACCCGCGCCATGCGCTTGGCTCTCTCCCAAACCGCCTCAGAGTCGGGATTTGTCAACGTCAGGTTAAAACGAAGATAGCGGCTATCGGGTCCCATATGCTCAAATAAGTCGACCAGGTGATGGGCGTCTTCGGGCTGCATGGGACGGACTTTGACCAGATGATTCGCTTTTGAATAGAACGAGTGTTCTATAGTGGTATTCATAGTATGTGCCTGATTCTATGACGCAGTGCATCATTTTTTAGAATAACATAGCCGAGAGCCGATCGCAAGCTGCCCTACCTGGGAAAGAAGAATCGATGGCGACCTACTTAAGGAACCGATAGCCAAGCGGCGTTTGGCTCACACCAATGTCTGTCGCGCGCCTGTCGCTCTTGCACTTCTCTCAAGTCAGTCTAGATGTTTTGTGATCCCCCGGTCGAGGCCTTCATGTTAGGCGGTTCTTAAAATCATAGATATTGTCCTCAAAGGACCACTGGTGCCGGCACTCGTTATTAGGGCAGACCAGGCGACCCGCATCCGGTTCTCCTAGCGGTGTCCGGCAGTCAGGGCAGGCGAAGAATGAACCCTGTTCAGCACTATCTCCTTTATCCGGGCCATCGGCATAAACGAAAATCGACGGTGCCAGCTGGAACCAGCCACCGCTGAGTTGGGCCATGCTATCTAGCCACGCCAACAGGCTGGCGGGTACGACCCGCTTTATGACGGGTAGGCGAAAGTGGGAGACGGTTAGGATTCGTCTGACCTTGAAACCGCTTGCTTCGAGTTGTCGTTCCATCCAGCGGGGGTGGAAATCATAATTCAACTCAACAAATTCAACAGGGTGGGGAGAGAAAGGAGACCATTGCTGCTTGCCCGACCAATAACGCAAAATGGCCTTAAGATTGTGCTTGTTGGCGAATTCAAGAACGAAGACGCCTCTTGGTCGGAGGATGTGAGCCAGTTGACCAAATAGACCAGTGACATCGGCGGCATGGTGTATCGTCCGTACCTGTACCAGGGTGTCAAACAGGCCGCTAACGAAAGGCATGCTGTACCAATTACCGGCAACGTAGATAAAACGCGGGTCATCTCGTAAACGTTTTTGAGCGTCCTGAAGAAGAGATCGGGAATAATCAAAGAGAACGACCCGGTCATATCCGTCGAACTCAGTCGCCAGCCGTCCGAAGCCAGCGCCAATGTCGATCAGGGTGCCGCCAGACGGGGGTAACAGGCGCCGGAGCGCGATTCGTTCGACCCGATCCTCGTAGTCGCGCCCTTGACTTTCCCAGAAACGCGTCCTGTAATTCGAGCCTTCATAATCGCAGACAGGGGGGAGATCGCTCATGACGGGTGTATGGACAGGCCGATCGAGATCTCTGCCAAGGAATTATCTATCCCGGGTTATCTCCGGTCGACTCCATCGAACCAAAAATAGCCCGCCTATAAACCTCCCGGTTGCCCTCTGGTAATCCTGAGAGAACCCTGCCTAAAGGTCCAAATATCGACTGAAGATCGCCGAATGGTTGGTCAAGCTCCGTTTCTTCAATGGGGATGTCCACGTCCACCGACAGTTTAACCGGCACAGACTCACGGACTGGTACCATGACATCAAGTTGAACCGGAAGCACGGTCCCTGTAGGCAACTCAAAGAATACAGTGCCGTTTATCGTACCACCACCGCCGGGCAGCACGAAGTTGGTAGGAACAGCCATCGGCACAGGTTCAATAATCGTTACATCGGTAGTCGTCGAAACCGGTATATCGAAGTTGATGGGGATGGTATCCTCAATCTGGATGGTGCGGACGATATGGGCCTCGTTGATTTCGCTGAAGCTCTGATTCATCCCGCTGACCATGGGTTCGGCGATCTCCTTCAAAGCGGGGATGATCATCGTCGCAGCGACGATCAATAGGATGATGAAGAAGATGTTGAGGAAAAAGGAGAATACGATGGCGAAATTCTTGAAGGCTTGCCACGGCTTCCCGCTCCAGATCCACTCTTTCATGATTTACCTCCTGATACTGCTTGAAGGTTGAGTTACATCACGACTGGAACGTAACTCCAGAGAAACAGTTTTATCCATAATATGCGAAGGAATCCTCGTGGAAGAGCCCTCCGCCTACCTTTATGTATAGTAGCATGCTTTGCCGAGAAGACAAAGACCAGGGGAAAGCCCCCACATTCACCTTTTACCCCATCGCGATGTTTCCCGGGAAACAATCAACTTTGCCCTTAACCAATCCGCGTCCCCTGTCGTAGGGGCGGGGCAGCGGAGAATATAATATCTTCTCGGGAATAAATCTGCCCAGCCATCTGCCTCGCCCTCCTTGGCAGCCAATGCGTCATCGGCCGTCTGATCCGTTCTGCTTCAAAACGCTCCCCTGTCATTAGCCCATCTCCAAGCAACTCGGCCGATCTGATCTAGTCAACAACAGGAATTCTTCGTACAATTATTCTGATCAAGATCGTCGCCGGCTTGACTTTCTGATCGAGTAATTATCGAGCAGCCGGTAAGCGATCAGGCGCCTTAGATAGCCAAAAGCCACAAGATGATCTTTAATGGGGGCTTACGATGGCTAAACACAGCCGAAAACGGACCCAGCCAGCCGAAAGAGCACAAAAAAGGGGATGGTCCGCCCGGAGCAGGGAAAAAGATCTCGCCCTTCGAACCCCCCGCAGCCACGAGACCCAATTTCAAGTGGACCAGGCTCAGCTTCACCCCGGAACTTTATCCCCTCAGGAGATCAGACGCCTGCAGCAAACGGCCGGCAACCGGGCGGTGACCCGGCTTCTGGTCCATCGGAGTGCCGCTATCGTCCAGCGAGCGCCAGCCAAGGGGGATAAATATAAGGACAAGGGGTTAGCAGAATTGGACGAACTGCTCAGCCAGATCGGGGAAAAGGGTCAGAAGGTGGATATCCCTCCCGTGGAAGTGATCTCAGGGACCACGGCCGCCGAAGGTTCAGGTGGCGGGATCGAGGGAGAAATTGAGCGGCTATGGAGGAGGGAGAAGCTGACCTTTACCAAGGCGGCGCGGAAAGCGGCGCGAAAACAGACCGGTCGCAGAAGATCGGTTTCTACCCAAAGCCCGCATATAAAACCATCTAAAGCATATGGTAAGCGCTGGTCGCTGAACCTCTTGGCCGCCGACTACAAGGGCAAGAAAGCCGATCTGATGGATATCCTTCGGCTAACTCGCAAGGGATCCCCGTTTCAGAAATCGCAGGCAGCCGAGTCTAACAAGGTCTTAGATGTCAAAAACCCCACAGCCGAGGAGATGCGCACCCAGATCTCCGAGGCCATTTTCGGCCTGCACGGAAAGCTGGACGCTGGCGAGATTGGAGAGCTGGTGGTCTATTTCGCCGGTCATGGATCGTCTGGAACTTTCAGCGGCATAAATTGGGAAGTGGTGACCAAAAAGCAGCTAGCTAGCCTGGCTAATTTAGCACGGGACTTCAATATCCATATGGTTTACGTCCTCGATACATGCCGCGGCGGCCCGCTGACCCATATAGGTCGAATGGCAGCAGTGGGCGACATCGAGAAACGGGGCGCCCAATTACCGGGCAAGCTACAAAAGGCTTTTGATGAACGATACAACTTAATGGCCGCCCTGGGTAATCTCGGTTACCGTATCTCTGTCACCACTTTACCCTTGGGTGATTGGGTGCGCCATTACTGGAAGCGGCCGTCGGATAAACGCTTCCGGCCGGTAATTAAGGCGTTGGCGTTAGTTCACAAACAAGTGAGCAAATTAGGCCAGCATCTAGCGAAAGACGATCCTGTATTGAAAAAACTGCCTGAACTACCCAGGCTAAAGAAGCTACAATCCCGGACCAGCATGGCCCTTCTGAGAGCTTTCGAAGGGACTAGACGCTTGATAAAAAAGGCCACGCGCAATATTGCCTGGCTGATCGACGGGCTCAACGATGTGGTGAACCGGCTGATCAAGGGATTGTATAAGGCAAGCAAAGGCGCAAATAAGTAGATACCATGTTGATTGTCAAGAGATTTGAGCAGTCGGCATAGCCAGTTGCGGGTCGAAAGAGCGGCCTGATTTGATGGCGCCATATACGATATGCAGCAACTTGGGCAGTGCCGCACAGATTGCCGTTATTTTGCCCTTACCACGCTCCAAGTGCCGCTCACGTCAGGCTTGGGCAGCAGGATTGTGTTGCGAAGCAGATATGGCAGGCCAGTTGAGCAGAGCTCGCAGGTGTGCGCTACCAGCCTTAGTGATTGGCCTGTGGTGCTGAATGGAACTGCCAGGCTCTCTTGGTTTAAAGGGGCCTTCGATACCATACGTGTTGGCGGGGGGTTGGTAGTAGAAGACCGTGATCTAGGCAACTGGTTCTTGACCAAAGGGGCGAGACTGGTTCACTCTGCTTCTGATCTTTCGCTATCTACTATACCCCCATACCTAAGCATACAGGGGGCGAGGCTTGCCTTGCCCCAGATCCACATGATCGGCTGATCGGCCATCGTCGTAGTTTAGACCGCAAAAATCCGATGCTCGCCTCGCCCACCAGCCATTCAAGTAACCTGCTGTACGAGCGGGCCCAGTGCCTGCCCTCCGTAGCGAAACCGGCTCAGAGGAACTCAGCGAAGAGTCACCCGTACGCATTTCGACCTAAACCAACACCGCCCAACTTTGAGCCTGCCCACCAAACGTCAACTCGAAACGTGCTACCTGCTGCTTGCTACCTGCTACTTGCTACCTGCTACTTGCTACTTGCTACCTGCTACTTGCTACCTGCTACTTGCTACCTGCTACTTGCTACCTGCTACTTGCTACCTGCTACTTGCTACCTGCCACTTGCTACCTGCTACTTGCTACCTGCTTCTTGCTACCTGCCACATTCCCCTTTCCCCCCGCCCATTAATCGACCCGCTCGCGCAATTGAAGTACAATTGCCGTCACTATAAAACCCGCGGGTGAGCCCGAAGGCGGGCGCTGATAATTCCATGAACGATATCGCAATTTTCCTAGACCTGGATAATCTGGTCATCGGGGCCGTGGAGGCCAATCTTACCTTCGACATTGACCTTGTATTGGAGCATATCAGTTCCATAACAGAAGGGCGCATCGTCCTGCGCCGGGCTTACGGAGACTGGCGGCAGCGGGCAAACCTTACCAAAGAACTGGCAACGGCCGGCTTCGAGCTCCAATCCACTGTCCGCCTGTCCCATAACAGCAAAAACCTGGCCGATATGCAGATGGTGGTTGATGCTATGAGTACCCTCATCGACCGGCAAAACTTCAACACCTACGTGTTGATCACTGGAGACAGGGATTTCGCTCCTCTCGTTCAAGCCCTCCGCAAACGAGGGAAGCAAGTCATCGGCCTGGGTGTCGGGCACGCGACCAGTAAGCATTTGGCCCACCTGTGCGACCAGTTTTTTTACTATGACGAATTGGCATCCACTGCCCGCCAAATGCTTGAAGACCAGTTGGAGGACCTGCTCCAACGCGCTCTTGACCAGCTTCTCCTGGAAGAGGATCACGTACCAGCCAGCTTATTGAAACAACGGCTTCAATCGCTTAGCAGGGGCGCATTCGGACGTTCGCCGCAAGGTACGCGTAGCTTCCACAAGCTCCTGGCCGAATACCCCCAAGTCGTCGGCATGCAGCAAGAAGGGACAACCCTCTATGTTCGCTGGCCCGGGAAGGGGGATTCTCCTGAGATCGAGGGCGTCCACCGTCGCCGCCATTTGTCTGATGACGAAGTGGAGGCCCTTTTACGAACTTCCATCTCAGATCTTCTCGAGTCTACGACTCATGTGCGGGCAAGTTTACTCAAGCAGCGAATGCAAGAACTAAGTGACGGCGCCTTTGATGAAACCCTACAAGGTGACAAGAATTTCCGGAAATTTCTGGACAAGTACCGTGACATCGTAAAAGTCGAACAAGAAGGCAGTACCCTCTATGCCTACCACGCCTCCCAACTCGAAGCTGAAGCGCCCGAATCGATCGGCCAGCGGCTGACGACCGAAGATACGGAAACACTACTCACGACCGCCCTCGATGAATTATTGGTTGATCAAACCCGGGTAAGGGCGAGCCTCCTCAAGCAACAGATGCAAGAATTGAGCAACGGGGCTTTCGATGAGACGCAGCAAGGATTCGAAAGCTTCCGCGCCTTTCTCGAACGGTACCCAAAACTGATTCAGATCCAGCAGAAAGGCACCACACTTCTGGTTTACCGGCCGGATGATTACATCTCTCCTGACGACCTATATCTTTACTACCGGAGCCTCTTGAAAAAGCAAGGACTTCGCGTCGTTCCTTCGTCCATCCGCTTACTCGTATTGAAAGACATGATCGCTATGCTGCGCCACCAGCCGGAGGCCGAGTGGAGGCAAATTGTGGACCATCTCGCGGACTATTACGTGAATGGTGGGGAAGACGAAGTATCCAAGAGTTATATCAATGACGTAATGCGGATCGCTAGACGCGCCGAGGTGATTGGCGTCGCCAATGGCGGCAGCCTATCCCATGCCCCCGTCAGCCTGTCGGTCGCCGGAGACAGGGCATTTCAAGATGCGGTCATTCGCTGCGATGTGACCTATTTACGAGAGATTCAGAGCGCGCAGAACCCCGTCGATATGAAGGAAGCGGCCAAGGCCCTTTACGAAAACGAAGGACATGCTCGCTACCTCAAAGTTATCCTCAGCCGTTACACCGAACAAGGTCAGCCGGTTGGATAGAGGAAAAGCCCATCGCCATTTCACTAATAGATAGGGCTGTTGGATTCGCCGCTCGAGCCCACGAGGGCCAACACCGAAAAGCCGGTCGCGTGCCTTTTATCGCCCACCCGGTCGGCGTAGCCCTGATATTGCAGGAAATGGGCTGCCATGAGACGGTTGTAGCCGCCGGGCTGCTTCACGATATTGTCGAAGACACCGTGGTAACCCCGGAGGAAATACGGCAGAACTTCGGCGACGAGGTTGCCGATATCGTGGCCGGCTGTACCGAACCGCCGAAAAAGCGGGACAATTGGGAAAGCCGCAAAATGCATTCCATTCGCATGCTGACTGACGCACCTATGTCCGTCAAGTTAGTAGCGGCAGCTGATAAGTACCATAACCTGAGCCATACACTGCAAAATTTGAGGAGCGAAGGGAACTCTGTTTGGAGGCGATTCGGTAGAGGGCCTGAGCAACAGGCCTGGTATTACCGCACCGCGTTAGTGAGTATCTTGGCAAACGTCCCTGATCCCGAATCCTACCCGATATTTGAGCAGCTGTCGGAAGTCATAGATGAACTATTTGAAGAAATTCCCTCAGTGGCTCCTTAGCGAACGATACACTCGATTAGGTGCATCTTAGATATCGGCCGGTTTACGGGCGATAATCTCCGTCTCAACAGGTCCTTCGCGATAGTGGAGAACCGTCCACTCGATAAATTGCTCGAGCAATTCGCCTCTCTCCAACAGGTAAGCGTCATTTATACCTGGATGGGCCTCTAAAGCGCCGAGATGGCGAGTTGCATAGACGACCAGTCCTCCTGGCCTTAGAGAGGCTCTTATCGCCGAAAACAACCGCCGGTCTAAGAATCGTATCACGCAGACAAGATCATAGGCGCCCACAGGTGGCGAATAGCTATCGATGTCCGTTTGCTCGAACACTGTCTGTTGAGATAGACCAAACCGTCGGGCATCCGTCGTCGCGGATTTCAACGCTACACGGCTGATATCGACACCGACCACTCGATAACCAAGACGAGCGAGCCAAAGTGCGTTCTGACCCCGGCCGCAGGCCAGATCCAACGCATCTCCTCTGCTGGCCAACATCTCTCGATGTTTCGTTAAAACTGGATGGGGCTCGAGCAGCTCTCCCGAACGCGATCCCCATTTAGCGTCCCATCGTTCCCGATCTTTTTCACTCATAGCGTCGTTGGTCCGGGGGTGGTGTTCCAGCTATCCGATCTTCTTTATTCAAGACTGCCTTCTCAGCTAAGGTCAACTGGATCACGATGGCCTAGACCGAGACTATTATCGATATAGTAGAGGCGATCTGGCCTGAGACGAAACCAGCTTACCCTTCTAAGAGCCGACTGGATCTGCGCCCCAGCCGAGAGGATGAATGGGAACTTACCCTGATACAACTTGATAGCTTCTGTGCGGTCTTTCCCTGTGAGCTTTTGAACGACTCCCTCCAATTGTATCCCTCTGATATCAGGCCAATCTCGGTAATCTTCCTGAATCGCAGCCGCCACACTCGTATTTAGCGTTAGATCCTGTATATGACGCGTCTGCATCGCGGAAAGGAAATACAAGTCGAATTCCTGGCTGGCGTAAAAAACAGCCGCTGCCCATGGCCCCTGGCTGCCGGTGGTTGCCAGGGTCATAACCCGGTGCTCTTCCAGATAGGCAAGGGCAGACCGGCGGGTATCCCCCTGGCTTCTACCCATCACCTGGGGACGAGGCCCCCTGCCAGCGATTGAAAAGATCTTCCTGTAAGTCGATTTCAAGAAGGTCCAGTACCCGGTTGACCGTCTGATTGACGATATCATCTATCGTCTGCGGGCGATGGTAAAACGCGGGAAGCGGCGGCGCCAAAATAGCACCCATCTCCACAACTTGGGTCATCAAGCGCAAATGGCCTAGATGGAGCGGTGTTTCCCGGGGAACAATGATCAGGCGCCGCCGATCCTTCAGAACGACGTCGGCCGCTCGCAGCAGCAGGTTGTCGCTGAAGGAGTGGGCGATTCCCGCCAATGTTTTCATCGAACAGGGGATAACGACCATGCCGAAGGTTTTATAAGACCCTGATGAGATAGCCGCGGCGATGTCATTGAATCGATGAGTTCTGTCGGCGAGGGCGATGACATCGGCGGTTTTGTAATCTGTCTCCAAGGCAATAGTTTGTGCACCTGCTGCGCTGATCACCAAATGCGTCTCTACCTCCTGAACACCGCGCAACACGTCTAGCAACCGGATGCCGTAAATGACTCCACTCGCCCCTGATATACCTACGATAAGTCTCTTCATACTCTAGTCGCTTCTGATTTTGGATTTACTGTCGCATAATCTACAATCCCATTATATCCATCTTCTGCATTTCTACAGATGTTCTCTGAATATCAAACTCCAAAAGGGGGTTAGTATGAAAAACCTTTATGTCGCCGAACTGTCTGTTGGCGACGATTTACTAAACGAACCATTTCTTCTACAGGATGTAGTCCGCCGGGAGACGAAAGACGGCCGCCCCTACTTATTAAGCACGTTCCGAGATAAGACCGGTCAAATAAGCGGCGTCTTCTGGGACGTACCTGAGGATATCGAAGGCTGGGTACGCCCAGGTGTCGTAACTCTTGTTACGGGTCGAGTTAGCAGCTACAAGAATTCTTTGCAAATTATTGCCACGGATCTTAATCCGTCGCTGTCCGCTGATATGGACGAATACCTGCCGGCTAGCAATCGATCATCGCAAACGATGATCACCGAACTGCGCCAGATGATCGATGAGTTAGACCAACCCTGGAACAGTTTGGTCGCCAAGATATTGCTTGACCCAGATTTCCTTGGTCAATTCGCAAGTGCTCCTGCTGCCCGATCCCTCCATCATGCCTATATTGGAGGTCTCCTTGAACACTCCCTTAGTATGGCCGGACTAGCTAAGTTCCTGGCCGGATATTATCCTTATGTCAACAAGGACTTGCTCATTTCGAGTGCTTTATTGCATGATTTGGGCAAGTCCATGGAGTATGACACAGGTGCCGCGTTCGAGTTCACTGACGATGGCCGCCTGGTTGGTCATATTGTGCGAGCGATTGTTATTGTCGAGAGGGCCGCTGCAGACTTAGGTGATATTTCGGAAAATGACCTTCGCCAGCTCATCCACATCATTGCCTCCCACCATGGCTTTCTTGAATGGGGATCACCGGTGGTACCAAAGACACTAGAAGCTATCTTGCTCCATCAGATTGATATGATAGATAGCCGGATTCAGGGTTATTTTGACTATCTTCGCAACGACGGCACCGGAGGGATGTGGACGTCAAAATCAAGCATGATGTTCGAAACCGAACTCCGAAAACCCGAGGGATTTGAGTAAGTAGTGGGGAGCACAGTTTAAGATTATGCCATCGTGTACCCTCCGGTCACCTGGTAGAAGCTATCCGAATCTGGGCCAGAGGCATACCCGCAAGACGCTCTGTCTAGAAAATTGCCAGCAGCCAGGTGCTATAAAAGTGCATTCAGGGGGCATGGTCATTCGAACCATTTGTCCTATAAAGATGAACGAAAAAATGAAGAAAGTTACGAACCATTGTTCGGTTTATTGTTTTGACCTGGTAAGTGTCCGGGGTTCGCGTCTGGTAGATGATTACGCCAGATTTGTCACATCGCCCAAGATGCTTAGGCCACTTTGATGTCGATCACGAACGACAAAGCCGTCCGCGAACTGGTGAAGGCGATACACGATACGCCCGGGCGGGTCATGCTGGTAACCGCGGGCGCCGGTACTCGCGCTCTGGCCTGGATACTTGGAGTGGCTGGGGCTAGCCGGACATTGCTAGAGGCATTGACCCCTTACGATGAGTCCTCTTTCGACGATTTCTTGGGTAGGAGACCGGCAAAATACGTGGTTGCCAGTACAGCGGGACTCCTTGCCGGACGGGCTGTCGTCAGGGCGCGCCATCTATACCGGGGTGAAGAACCCGTCATTGGATTAGCATGTTCGGCGACGATCGTCACCGACCGGCCTAAACGGGGCCAACACCGGGCCCACATCGCTGTCTGGACGGCAGGAACGGTGGACCGCTATGCCCTATACATGCATAAAGGGGAGAGAGACCGCCGGGGAGAGGAAGAGATGGTCAGTCTGGTGATCATGAATGCCCTTTCCAGGGCTTACAACATAGGCATCGAGCTGCCTTTACCTCTTCTGGAAGAGGACCGCTATAGTCGTGTCTGCAATGACATATCCGGTGAGACTCAGAAAGTACTTGACGGCGAGAGTGATTTCTTTGGAATCCGGGCTGATGGTCGTTTGTTCGGACGGCGGAGCGCGCCAAAGGCAATTCTATCCGGCGCCTTTAACCCACTACACGAAGGACACCTTGGCTTAGCTTCCACGGCGACCGAGATCCTGGGCTGTGATGTTACTTTCGAACTAGCGGCGTTGAACGCTGGAAAGCCTTCGCTGTCCATCGATCACATCAAGGAGCGTCTGCTACAATTTGCCGGTAGAAGCACTGTCCTGGTTAGCAACACTGCCTTATTTGCCGCCAAAGCACGGCTCTATCCAGGGGCGACATTTGTAGTCGGCGTCGACACCGCCCAGCGGGTTCTCCAGCCCCGCTATTACGATGACAGTCTGGATACGATGTTTGCCGCTATAGACACGATCAAGGAAAGAGGCTGCGGTTTTCTGGTGGCAGGTCGAGTCGATGAGCGCGGCGATTACATGCCTGCCGCTGCCCTGGAAATTCCAGATCTTTATAGCGATCTATTCACGGCCATTCCGGGCGACCGGTTTCGGATCGACCTCTCTTCGACAGCATTGAGGGATCAAGGCGCCATCGGTAGCACCAATTAACCCGTCAACATCACCATCTTCCCTCTCCCAAGGTGTCTTCAGTCCTATTGCGCTACCCCTCAGCGTGGGTATAATCACACATAACATTATGTCACGCTCAGGGTGTGACGCGATACGCGTTGCCCTCCTGACGATTGCACTGTTGGATCTCGATGATTCGTCGCGTTTTCTGAACAATGTCTCGATCTTCCCTTCAAATACTAAGTAGTGCCCTGCCGATGAAGCGATTCCAGAGTGGCGATACGCCTGCAAGGGCGATTGTGCGATTCGCCTTGTCCTTCCTGATCCTCCTATTGGTGTCGATCCTGTTGGTTTCCTGCAACGACGAGGAGCCGCCTACGCTGATGCCGACGGCCGATGCTCAGGTAACCGGTCAGACCGAAGAACAGCCGCAGAACGAGGTTAGTTCAGAGGAAGTCGGCTCTGAGCTGGTCAGTACTGAGCAGGTGACCGCAACGCTGTCACCTGCCACGCCCACAGCGGCCCCACCCACGGCGACGCCTGTACCCTTGGCTGCCATGGTCAATGGAAAGTCGATATTATTGGCTGATTTTGAGAAGGAAGTAGCAAGATTTCAGCAAGCCCAGGCAGAGCTTGGATTGACTCCCGATGAAGGGGGCAGTGATATTACCGAGGTTGTCCTTGAAGCACTAATAGAGACTGAGATTATCGCCCAGGCAGCTGAACAAAGCGGTATCGTTGTGACCGACCAAATGGTCTCGGAGCGGATTGCGGAATTGAAGCAATCGGTTGGAGGCGATGAGGTTTTTAACACCTGGTTACAAGCCAATCAGTGGACCGAAGAAGAATTTCACCAGGCTCTGCAGACAGAAATGATAACAGAGCGAATGGTTGAACAGATAACGGCCGATGTGCCTTTTGCCGTAGAACAGGTTCATGCTCGCTATATCCAAGTCGACGATGCTGCTCTAGCCCAATCGCTCCTTGAACAGGCGCGAAACGGCGCGGATTTCGCTAACTTGGCCCAACAGTACTCTCTTGATCGAATCACCGGAGAAGACGGTGGAGATCTTGGTTATTTCGCCCTGGGATCGTTGCTCGTTCCAGAAGTAGAAGATGCTGCATTTGCTTTACAGCCAGGCCAGCTAAGCGATGTTGTTGCTGCGCCAAGATTGGATGGTAGCGGGACAGTCTATTACCTGGTGCAGTTGGTTGAACGAGACCCACAGAGAGAGATTACCGCCAACCTACGTTCGCTTTTGTTACAAGCGAAGTTCGAAACTTGGTTGGCCGAGCAATGGAATCTTGCCGAAGTTGAAAGATTCGTTGGTGAGAACCAGTGATTCGACCGTTGGAACGGTGTAGCTAAGCCGGCACCTGACCGGAGGGAAGAACGATGAGTGACGAAAATCAGGATTTTAACCAGGATTTTGACCAGGATATGGAAGATGAAGGCACCGAATCACGCGATCTAGGAACGCGATTGATCAACGTGCTGACCCTTCTGTTCGCGATTGGCATTGTGATAATCATCGCCGTGGTCGCCTATCTGATCTTGGTCCCCGATAATTTCGTTAGCGATCTGTTCGGTGCAGAACCAACCGAACCGCTCCCAACCTTGGTCGTGGAGGCGATGCCTCCAACGCCGCGGCCTACTGATACGCCGACTGAGATACCGGCCGATACTCCGACAAATACCCGCGCAATGGAATTGCCACCGACGCTTACCCCGGCTTCCCAGCCCGATGTGGCGACCCGCGCACCGGTCAATACGGTGCGTCCGTCTCTAACGCCATCACAGACCCCGACTCTTCCACCGCCAACACCAACGAGGACGCCAACGCCAACACCAACAGACACACCGACCCCGGGTCCTTCCCCAACGGCGACCAGTACTCGTTCCGCGTTTCCATTCACCAAGGATCTGGTCAGCCCGCAATATCTCCAGAATTACGCCAATAGTGCGGGCTGTAATTGGTTGGGCCTCGCTGGCGAAGTGTTTGACCTAAATGGTAACCCCGTAGCTCTTGGCAGCTACCGCGTCCACGTTTGGGATAGTGGTGTTGAGGCACGGGTAACGGTAGGTGATTCTCCGGCCTATGGACCCTCCGGCTACGAACAGTTCCTATTCGACGCCCCCAGGGTTCAGGAACATAATGTCCAGCTTGAAACGGCAAACGGAACAGCGGTATCCCAGGTGTTCCGAGTCCAGACGAGAGCTAGCTGTAATCAGAACCTACTCTATTTCGTCTTTACTCAAAACCATTAATAGGCAATTTGGCCTTATTGAAGATGGCGTTCCATTCGCATAGAGAGGCGTTTTACCCGATCAGGTAGCTCCAGGGTAATGGTCTTAGCTGGCGACATAGTCCACTTCTGAACCGTATCAAGTCAGGCTATGATATCCGATTCCATTCTCCTGGTCCGTGATCCCTGTTATTCATAATGCCCACACTATATCTCGTCGGTACACCAATTGGAAACCTGGAGGATGTCAGCCTCCGGGCGCTACGAACCCTCCGGGAAGTGAGCCTGATCGCCGCCGAGGATACACGCATCACCCGTCGCCTACTAGAACGCTACGAGATTAAGACGCGGCTGGTTAGCTTCTATGAATATAGTAGTTCAGGACGTGTCGAGGACCTCCTGCTTATGCTCGAAGAGGGTGATATCGCCCTTGTTTCAGACGCGGGCATGCCAGGCCTCTCAGATCCAGGTTACCGGATGATTCAGGCATGCATTCAGGCAGGATTAAAGATTGTTCCCATACCTGGTCCGTCGGCAGCTATCACGGCGCTGGTTGTCAGCGGCTTGCCAGCTGAAAACTTCCTCTTCCTTGGATTTCTACCCCGGCGAAAGAAGCCTCGAAGAGAGGCCTTGGCCAATATCGCCGGTCTGCCCTATACAATAGTCGTATTCGAGGCTCCCCACCGCTTGATTTCGCTGCTAGGTGACATTGGCGAGATCTTGGGAAACCGCCGCCTATGCATCGGAAGGGAGATGACCAAAATGCATGAAGAGCTATGGCGGGGATTCGTTGTCGATGCGATCGAGTACTTTGAGCAAGGTGAGATACGGGGAGAATTTACCCTTGCCATAGCCGGCGCCGTTGATGGGATTTGGGAAGAGACTACGGTGATTGATGCATTGGTCGACGAAAGGGAAAGGGGCGCCTCTCGTAAGGAAGCTGCCGAAGTTGTTGCTGGGCTCTCGGGATGGAAAAAGCGAGACCTCTATAAACTCTCGTTGTCTCTCGACAAGGATTGAGGTGATTTATTCCGGTCGCTGGTCATCCAACTCACGTCGGGTTATTAAAAGTTCGTAATCGCTCCCCTCGTTGAAAAACTCCTTCACCACTATCTTCCACTCGCCGCTGGATGTTAGTCTAAACGCGACGAGTCTCTCTGGGGAATCCGCGAGCGCTGCGTCTACCGTGATTGCTGCATTTCCAGCTGGGTCCACCAGTAGAAGGATTAGATCCCGGTCTGCTTCGAGTGGCGACAAAACGATGTCGACAACATCATCTGTCTCTCCTGTAAACGACCAGGCATCCCGACGGCCCGATTCAAGGATACCAGTAGTAGTCTCGCTATAAACAATCGTTCCGGCGATCTCCAACTCATCGACGCCTCCAGCATTAAGGGATAACTCGTATCCTCCAGGCTCTCCAAAGAACTCCCGAACCAGGATCAGATACTGTCCGGTAACAGGTAACTTGTATTCGATTCGTTCAAATTCCCCCGACAGGTGCTCATCTCTCATCACTAGCTCCTGTAGATCGGGATCGAGCAGCCAGATGTCCAGGTCCATCGTCGGTTCCAGGGGGCTTGCCTCAATGGTTACCTCGTTGCCCAACCTGCCATTGAAGAACCAGGCGTGAGCCTCGTCTTTCCGAAGCGTTTCGCGCCTTATATCGCCATAGACCAGATCTCCGACATCGAAGAAATTAGCGGTGCTCTCTCCTCCCTCATCCAGCGCCAGCATATACGTGCCCCCATGTCCGGCAAAACCCCGGACAATGATTGCATAACGGCCCGTCAGTGGAAGCTCAATGCCAGCGAGAATTTCCGCATCCCCTGCGAAGCCTTCGTCGAGCACGGCAAGCGTGCGGTCATCCGGCGATCGCAACTCTAGGATGACGTCAAAGTTTTCGTCCAGCGAAGTGAGGATCACAGTTGCCTCCTGACCCGCCGTGCCCTCATAGAACCATAAATGCTGGTTGTCACGGACCAGCTCTGCTGTTATCTCCTGGCCAAATTCGATATGCCCGCCGCTCTCAAATTCTGCCTCATCAGATAGCAGAAGGCTTAGTTTGTACCGGCCCGGTTCGTTGAAGAATTCACTGGCCTCGATAAGGTAGGTCCCGTTCTCTATAAGCGGGATATCACTCAATACCTCCGGTTCGCCAGCGTACCCATCGTCAACAGTGAAAAGGACATTTCCTGCTGGATCGATCAATGTTAGAGTTAGATCTACATTGTCATCCTCTGGTGTCAGCGAGATAGTCGCAAAACTCCCTTCCTCAGCAGTGAAGGTCCATATATTGTCAAGGGCTCCTTCGAGCGTCCCTTGCACGAGATCCCCAGTATACATATGTTCGAATGCATTCGATCCGGTTTCGGGAAGGTAGATAAGATCTGATATAGCGATGAAGGTGTCACGTTGGCTTATCCAATCATCGGCCGGTGAGCCGATTACGAATACGGCCGGCGTACTCGCTTCAGGGTTCAAGACCATGAGCACTCGGAAACGCATGGACTCTGGATAGGATGTGAAAACCCTCAAGGGATCATACGCCAGATCAACATAGGCCGCGGGCATTCCCCCAACATGAGTGGTTTCTACCGAGATGGGTACCAACCCTTCCGATTCTGCCGTTGATAGCAAATCCGACAAAGCATCTTCAGGTCTGGTACCAGGGCGGATCGATTCCGCAGTGTATCCAAAGACTAAAGAACCCTGCTCGAATGGTTCTCCAGACAGCAACTGATCGGCCGTCGCATCGTTGCTAGTTAGTAAGATCATCTGAGGCCCGAAACGATTTATCATATCGGACATTCTTAGCCGGGGAGTTGCATCAACCCACTCAACCGGAACCGCTACTTGAAGGCCAAATCGCTCATCCCCGAGTCGTCGCCACCCCTGATCCAGCGCGCGTGCCATCTCTCTTGTGACGGTCGGTCGTAAAAAGCGAGTGTTCGTTGGACGAGCTTGAGGGGGTGCCGAGGAACTTGCTTGTGCTACCGGTGTCTGGGGCGTAAGGGTTGTAGCCGGGGTTGCTACAGTGGGGCTTGGCGTCTCCTCCTGTTCCGAGGGCCTACAGGCCACTAGAAACAACAGCAAAAGGCCATAGGCGAGCCATGACCATTCGGTTTTCCTCATATACCTCCAGTCCAGGCTAGCCGGGGACCCACTACCCGACTCTGGACAGAAAGGCTCTCGAATACAGAGCTATCTAGAAGCCTCTCTCCTGAGAGCCAGGCACTTCCCAGTCACCCCCCAAAATCACAAGCACGTCGAATTCACCAATGGGTCGATTGCTGCTGCTGACATTGAGTGGAGGTACGAACATCAACTGGGTCAAGTACTGGGTCGTTGCTGGATGGGATCCATAGTCTACGATCTGGGTGGTGCGGTATTCAGACGAGTCGGCGTTTCCGATCTCGACTATGCTGATGTCATTACTGATCAAGTACGCTTCAGTATCCGCCGCTAACCCAAATTTTGGCGATCCGTTATAAATGGCGACTCGTGCATTCTCTTCGGCCATTGACGAGGGCAGGTTTTCTATCACCGGGGTAGGCACCACCGGTCGCGCGAAGAGTTGGTCACGAAGTTCTCGTATGTTCTCTCTAATCGGAACCAATACTTCCTGCCCGTCAGGCGTTACCTGGTTGTATACGTAGTCATAATCGATGACCGCGGAGCGGATATTTCCATCGGGAATATCCTGGGCCAGCAATCCTAACTGGATTATCTCGTCGAGGGCAAGGTTTGTACGAACATTATCCTGGAGGATATTCCAAAATTCTGGAGCGCGCAGGAGAAGTTGTGGGATCATGTCGAGGCGCAGGATTTTGTTGCGCACAGCCATGACAACCTGCTGCTGTCTTCTCGCCCGATCTACATCACCCCCGAAAGTAGCACGCGTTCGGGCATATTTTAGCGCCGTCTGTCCGTCTAGCTGATGGTCCCCTGCCTCAATATAAAAGGGATCATAGCCGTAACAATTGTCCGGGTAGGATGAGTCCTGGATGGCTTCTGGAACAGTTACTTCAATGCCACCAATTTCATCGATGGTCTGGATAAAGGCCTCGAAATTCACCGTCAGATAATATTCGACGTTAACACCTATGGCCGCCTCAACCGTGTCCACCGCCAGGCCCGGCCCACCTTCTGGGTATTCATACAGCTCGCCAAGGCGGTGCGCCTGATTGATCTTCGCAACTCCAAAACCCGGGATTTCTACCCAGAGATCCCGGGGAATGGACAGCATGGCCCCGGACATATTCACCGGATCCAGCGAGATAACCATCATGGTATCGGTTCGCGTGGGCCCGATTTCATCGCACCGTTCATCGATGCCCAGGACGAGAATCGTAACGCGCTCGCGACCAGACCATGGTTTGAAGGCATCGACCGAGAGGATCGACAGGCTATCAACTACAGTATCTGTCCGGGGATCACCTGGGTTTCCGCTGCCTGTGCCGCTGGAACTCCCATCGGAGCGGAAAACAGGGTTCGTCACCTCCCACTCCGAGGCCAGGGATTGGACCGTCTTGAACAGCCAGACGGAACTAACTACCAAAAAACCAAGAGCGAGGACTACCAACAGCCCCAGCGCCCATAAAGGTAGACGAGGGCCAGAGCGCGGCCGATTACGAGAGGAATCTGATGTCATATTACTTCGATATTGAAACTCGTTGGCTGGCATTATAGCATGGGCGGATTCCCAAGCAACGCATCCGCACGCTTGACAATGCGAACAGGTCTTTTATAATGACCACACAAATAGACAAACGCGATGATCGGAACGAGTAGTTACCGGGCTTGTGCAAGAGAGTGAGAGGCCGTTGGCTGAAAGCCCTCACCACGAAGATGGCAGCGAAAACCCTCCGAGAGCGACCTCTTGAAAGCGGTGATGGCAGATTTGCCCTCGTAATTATGGAGGTCCGGTAGACCCCGTTACAGGTCACAACGAGAGCAGGAAACCTTAAGGGCGACCGCTGAAGTTGGGTGGAACCGCGAATGATACGCCATCGCCCCAATATGGGCGATGGCTTTTATTTTTCTATAGCCTCAATTGGACGAAGCCAGTGAATGACAATGACGAATGATGAGGTTATACATCAACCGGTAATAGATCTCATCCGAGACTGGAGGAATAATGGATCAAAAGGATGACGGTCGCTACGAAGACTCAGAACTGTACCGGAAAAGACACTCGGCTGCCCACGTCATGGCAGAGTCGGTTCTAGGCTTCTTCCCTGAGGCCAAATTGGCGATTGGCCCGCCTATCGAGGACGGCTTCTATTACGATTTCGACCTGGGCAGAGATGGCGAGGGCAAGCCGATCACCTTCTCGCCAGACGATCTGACGGCTATTGAGAAGCGGATGAAAGAACTGCTCAAGCAGAAAGCAGAGTTCTTGGCTTCGAGCAAAAGCGTCGAGGACGCACTGGCATTCTTCGCCGACCAGCCTTTCAAGGTGGAGCTGATCAACGAGCTGGCGGCTGGGAAAGTCGACGAAAATGGGAATCCGATAAACGAGCCAGTCTCAGAGGTTGGCATTTACCAACACCGCGATTTCATCGATCTCTGTCGTGGTCCGCATATGAGGTATACCAGGGACATAAAAGCTAACGCCGTCAAGTTGCTACGCACCAGCGGCGCCTATTGGCGCGGAGACGAAAATCGGCCGCAGCTGCAACGTATCTACGGCACCGCCTGGCACAATCGTGTCGAGCTCGATGCCTACCTGAAGAGACTGGAGGAGGCCAAGGCACGGGATCACCGGCGTATCGGAAAAGACCTCGGTCTTTTCCATATCTCGCCCAAAGTAGGATCAGGCCTGCCCCTTTGGTTGCCTAAGGGAACTATTCTGCGCGAGACACTGGAAAACTTCTTACGTGAAGCCCAGGTTGAGCGAGGCTACCTGCCTGTTATCACGCCCCATATCGCCAAGATCGACCTGTATAAAACCAGTGGTCACTACCCCTACTACAGTGATAGCCAATATACACCCATAGATGTGGATGGGGAACTGTTCCTGTTAAAGCCCATGAATTGCCCACACCACATAGAGATATATAAGAGTGAACCCAAGAGTTACCGGGACTTACCCTACCGTCTGGCCGAGTTTGGCACGGTCTATCGATACGAACAGAGCGGGGAATTAACCGGTCTCACCCGTGTGCGTGGCTTTACGGTGGATGATTCCCACTTATTCGTGACCCCAGACCAACTCGAAGATGAGTTCATCCAGGTAGTCGAGCTGATTCAATACGTGTTCAATGCCGTGGGATTTGAAGATTTCCGGGCCAGGTTAGGAACCAACGATCCCGGCAGCGATAAATACGCCGGATCTCTAGATAGTTGGGTGAAAGGTACCCAGGCCATCCAGCGTGCGGCCGATAAGCTTGGCCTGCAATATACGCTCGAGCCAGGAGAAGCCGCCTTCTACGGCCCGAAACTTGATTTTATCTTCCGCGATGTCCTTAAGCGTGAGTGGCAACTGGGAACAGTACAGGTTGACTTCTGGCTGCCCGAGCGATTTGAACTGGAGTACACCGCCGAGGATGGTATGAAGCACCGGCCGGTCATGATTCACCGCGCCCCCTTTGGTAGTATGGAACGCTTCGTCGGCATTTTGATAGAGCACTTCAACGGCGCTTTTCCACTGTGGCTTTCTCCTGTCCAGGCTGTGGTCATACCCATCACGGACATCCACTTGGATTACGCTATGAAGGTGGCGGACGAGTTAAAGGCTTCGGGCATACGCGTAAAAGTAGACGACAGTAGCCGGCGCATGAACGCTAAGATACGCGAAGCGCAGCTTCAGAAAACCCCCTATATGCTCATCGTCGGTGAGAGAGAAGTAGCTAACGATGCTGTGGCTGTACGCACTCGACTAAACGAAGATCGAGGCGCCATGCCCTTGTCCGAATTCAAAGAGCTGACAACTACCTTGATACATAGTAAATCGATTGAATTGTGAGCGACCATTGAGTAAGCACCAACAAGCAGACGAAAAAGAGGCCACTCCCCAGAGTGGCCTTTTTGGTCGCGACATACCTTAAAGCATGGGGTGTACAAATCTCGTAAGAATCGTCTATCGATAATAAGGTACAGCTATGTCAATAAATGAAAATCCAGCAAAAGAACATATCCAATACAAGGATTCCGATCTTTTCCGCATCCGTCATTCGGCCGCTCACGTGATGGCCCAGGCTGTGCTAGAGCTTTATCCCCAGACCAGCCTGGCTATCGGTCCGCCGGTGGAGAACGGTTTCTACTACGATTTTGACCTCGGAAAGGATGAACAGGGTCGGCCGCTGACCTTCAGACCAGAGGATCTGGCCCGCATCGAGACGCGCATGCGCGGGACGATCAAGGGCAGCCATCCTTTTCACTACCGGGAGATATCGCCCGACGAAGCCGGCAGCCTGTTCGCGGATCAGAGCTATAAATTAGAACTGATCGACGGGCTGGTCAGCGGTAACCTGGACGAAAATGGGAACAAGGTCGACGCGGGGTTGAATCTAAGCACCTACCAGCACGACACCTTCGAGGATCTCTGCCGGGGCCCGCATGTGAAACATACCGGGCAGATTCCGCCCGATGGATTCAAACTGATGAATGTCGCCGGCGCCTACTGGCGTGGTGACGAGCATAATCCGATGCTCCAGCGTATTTATGGCACGGCCTGGCACAACAAGGAAGACCTTGACAGCTACCTGGAGATGTTGGAAGAAGCAAAGAAACGCGATCACCGGAAATTGGGTCGCGAGTTGGAACTGTTCATCTTCGACGAGGAGATTGGCCCTGGTTTGGCCCTCTGGCTGCCCAGGGGCGAGATTATCGTCGAGGAGATGGAGAAACTAGCCCGAGAGATGGAAGACCGGGCAGGTTACGTGCGTGTGCGAACGCCCCACATCGCCAAAGAGGCACTCTATCTGCGCAGTGGCCATCTGCCATATTACGCTGACGACATGTACGCCCCAATGGAGCGCGAAGGCTCCCGTTATTACCTGAAACCGATGAACTGCCCCTTCCACCACAAAATCTACGCCAGCAAACTCCGGAGTTACCGCGATCTGCCGCTCCGCCTGGCCGAACATGGCATGGTTTACCGTTATGAACAGAGCGGCGAACTCTTCGGCCTCATGCGCGTGCGTGGAAACCAGCAAAACGACGCCCATATCTACTGCAGCGAGGAGCAATTTGAAGATGAATTCATGGCCGTTATTGGCCTGTATCAAGAATATTTCCGCCTTTTCGGCATCGAGCGCTATATGATGCGGCTTAGCAAACATAGCGCCGATGGCCTGGGTAAAAAGTACAAGAACAACCCTCGCTTGTGGCTGAAAACCGAAGAGATGGTTCGCCAGGCCATGATCAACGGGGGCGTCCCCTTCTACGAGGCAGAGGACGAAGCGGCCTTTTACGGTCCCAAGATCGATGCTCAGGTCTGGAGCGCCATTGGTCGTGAATTCTCGTTGGCCACCAACCAGGTAGATTTCGCCCAACCACCGCGATTCGACCTCTCTTTTACAAACCGAGACAGCGCGGACGAGGTCCCGCTGTACATCCACCGGGCGCCCCTTGGAAGTCACGAGCGAACGATCGGCTTTCTGATCGAGCATTATGCAGGTAACTTCCCGGTCTGGCTGTCACCGGAACAGGTGAGGATCATTCCTATAACCGACGCCCACCATGAATACGCCGTCGGATTGGAAGATCAGCTGAAGGACGAAGGCATTCGCGCCCAAGCCGACCTGGGATCCGGCCGGATGGGGGCAAAGATCCGCGCCGCCCAGCTCATGAAAGTGCCCTACATGCTTGTCATCGGCGACAGGGAAATGGCCGAACAGACCGTATCGGTACGATTTCGAGACGGCCGTCGCCAAAACGATACCCCCAGGGTGACTTTCGTAGCCGAGGTGAAGGAGCGAATCGCAAGCCGTTCGGCCTCACTATAGACGGAACAGCTTTATCCAATGCTTCCTGCCCTGGTTGGTAGCCATATATTGGGCTCTCACCTGGTCAATGAAGAACACCTGATAGGTGACCAGGATTTATATACCCTTCCAGGAAGCGTCTCAGGTCGCGCGTGTCGACTTTGAGCAGACCTCGACGATTTCGGTCATGTCTGCCGCCGGCCGTCACTCACCAACCAGAAGACCCGCCTCGGCGACCTGGCCCAGCTGCATATCCAGGGCATCTGACTGCGCTGCCTGCAGGATCTCTTGATCTTCCACCGGCTGCCCGTCCTGGGACACTTCGATGACGCCCTCCTTCGCCAAGCCGACCACTACAACTAACAGAGCCTGGTGATCGTTGCTCCCGTCCAGATGCGCCAAGAGCCTGGCAGGTCCCTTATCAATGCTCAGTCGCTGGTGGTACAGGTTCGTAACCGGAACGCCCTGCTCGACTTGGAAGCGAGCCGTTGCGCTAGCCACCGGCCGTTCCGGTATCTCCATCAGGAAGCGAGGCTGGAATGTATGCAAGTTGACCAGATCCACATCCTCACCAAAAAGTCGGAGGAAGTTTGAGGCCAGCGTCTTCGTGTCAGCTTCGGACCAAACCTGCTGCCCACCGCGCACCTCTGACAATATCCACCGGGCTTCCTCCACCAGCGTCGAAAAGGGGACGGACTGGGGATACCGGCCGGCCAGGTGCAACAGGGCTGCTTTGGTTAGCGGATGGGCCGTCGATAGATTCTTCTCCCCAGGCCCGAAGAAGATGGTAGTTTGGGTAGATCCTGAGTCTATTTCTCCCTCGTCCGGTTTGACCCGCGAGGCTATTCGTAGATCCGCCAGGCTACCGGGATCCAATTCACGCTGAACCGAGCACGATCCGTGGCACAGTAGCGTTTCGCGGAAGCTCCGGTTCCTCATGAAATCTAAGTATTGCTCGACCTCAATGTTATCTTCGGCCATCTCCAACACTGTTTCCAACACATCGTCTGGAACATCCCCTTGGGAGCCAATCCAGCCGTTGGCCAGGAATTGTAATCCCTTGCCGCCGGCTCTTTCGATAAACTGGTGGAAATACAGGGGTATATTGACCTCGGCCAGGAAGTCGTGTCGAACATAGCCGTCGCCGGCAGGGCTGAGCAGTGACTGAATCGCCTGCAAAAACGGGCCGAAATAGCCCTCTCCGGCCGTGTGCTTCTCGGACATATATTCGACAAGCCAGCGCGCCTTCTGCACTCGTTCAGGCCAGCTTTCGATACGCCGCGCGCTGTAAAACATGGCATCACGGACGGCTTGAAACATGTGCCAGCCGGGATAGACGTTGTAACTCATGTACACGACGCCCTCTGGAGCCAGGTTATCCCTGCAAATTTCCAGGATTTTCACCTGGACCTCGGCCGGCACCCAGGAGTAAATACCATAGGCGATGATATAATCGAACTGCCCGAACGATAGGCTGACGTCTAGTAGATCCATGTGGTGGATGGTGATGTTCTCCAGGCCTAGCCGTTCGATTGTCTCCTGGCCCTTGGCTACGGCCAAACCGGAGAAGTCGACCCCAACGAACGCGCTCTCTGGCAGCGAATAGGCCATGGGAATCAGATTCCCCCCG
>JBARZW010000351.1:0-6256 GCA_049650305.1 Promineifilaceae bacterium (SeqCode) | reverse complement strand
GAATACGACATACCTGCTCCGCGGATCGTGGTTGCCGCCGACGGCACGATATGGACCAGGGGCTGGGATGGCCGAGCAAATGTCGAATGTTGTCTAACCCACATCTCTGGCACGCAAACGATAACTTATACGTATACAAGCGATGTACCTGTGGAACCAGCAGTGCTTAATGCGCTTCTAGACTGGCCAGGCCAGTAAGGGAATTTAGAATGAACAGATTGAAGCCCTTTGTTTCTTGGCCAATGTTTTGCATGACAATGGTGATGACGGCCCTCCTGATCGCCTGTAGCGGTCCAGACGGCGAGGGAATTGAATCATCTGCGAGGCTGCAGACACCGGCCTTGGCGCCAGTTGTGGACACGCCAACGACAGTCGTTACCCTTGAAACGCCGGAAGCTGCTGGCCCGTCTCCAGAGCCGTTTTCTGATAGCAGATGGGTAGATGGTACGCCAACGCCTACACCATACCTGGCCCTGAATAGTGAGCAAAACCCGGCACCCACTATGACCCCATCTCCCACTCTAGGACTTCCTTTGCCGGTTACTGAATTAACACGGCCACTTTACTTTCTATCTAAGGATCACGTTACTTCTTCTGGTACGGGTAAACCGCAAGGAGTCTGGCGTCTTGATCCGGGCAGCACCGTAGTCGAGCTAATCACGCCGCCGGAGCTGAATATTACATCCTTTGACCTGTGGCTGGGTGATGGACGAATGGCTTATGGTACGAGTATCGGACAAATATATTTGGTCATGCCTGACGGGCAAAATCGTTTACTCTATGATGCCGGCCTCGAAGCTGGCGAAACCGTTCAAATTAGCAGCGTGGTCTGGTCGCCTGAAGGAGAACGCCTGGCTTTCACCTCGCTTTTTGGTCACCCTACTATAGCTGGTCAATCCGATGGTCTGAGGCTATTGACTCTAGGTGTCGATGAACCGGTCAAACTTCTAAACAACCGGCACCTGGATTCCGGCAGGGACAATGTTAACGAGTACCGAGCGTTTAGTGCCGTGGATTGGGCGCCAGATGGTTCGGCGCTGTTGCTGAAAGGTAGCTTTTGGGAATACTCAGACATTCTCTGGTTAGATCCTATTATCCCCGATCCCGACGAGGCAAACCTGCATGCTCTCCTAACTGCATGGAGTGATGGCTCATGGGCTAATGATAGCCGGTCAATCCTTCTTTCTGGTTTAAATCGGGGATCCTTCAGCCATCTTGATCGAGCCAATATAGTCACAGAAGACGTAAATCGGTTATTAGACGGGGAAATAGTGAAACTGGGAATCCTTAAAGCTCAAGAATTGCCGGCTGGCATAGCGTTTCTGACACGCGAATCGTCCTTAGAAGATGCATCTGAAAGCTACCGACTCTATCTCGGTCATCAGTTGGAGGGTGAGTTTCAATATGCACTGGCCGGGCCAGACCATACTCTCTGTAACTCTGGTTATGTCTGGGACATCACCTGGGACCCAGAGGGCTATTTGGCGGCAGTCTCTTGTGATCGAGGTGTTCAACTTATCTCGATAGATGGCACGATTGATGTCGACCTGACACCCCTACTAGAACCATCGGTTGGTGAGAATCTCCTCAAAGTATATTGGGGTCAAACATGATCTACCATATTAAATCCTGGTATAGCATAAGCGGCTTAACAGGTTTTGTGTATTCTGCTTATTCTTTGTCTTTTCAGTTCGAGCCTACTGGGACAGTACCGGCTTACCAATTGGTCAGCTCTGCCCCGAACAGTTCTTAACGGCTCCTTCTTTAAAAAGGTTTAACTTTCACCCAAGGGGTTAGGTATGAAGTTGTCTGATTGGATTCGCCTGCGCTCTAAACAAAGATTCACTATCCGTACTTTGCCGGTAGCGATAATTCTGTTTTGTCTTGCCGCTAATTTCCTGATCGCCTGTAGCGGTCCAGGCAGCCAGGGAATTGAACCATCTGCTATGCTACGGACACCGGTATCGTCACCAGTTGTGGACACGCCAATGCCGGTCGTCACGGATGAGGCACCGCAGGCAACCGACGTCTCGCCACAGGGGACTGAGTTAAAGAGTTCCGGCTCCGATAGTACGCCGCCGTCCGCGATTCGATTTCACCCACTGGCCGGATTGGTCTACAGGATGGATGGAGGGTTGTGGATCATCGACGCGGCCGGCGAACCAGCTCTTGTTTTCGACGAACCGTCGGCCCGCCTGTCGGCCGACGGCCGGTACGCCCTCTTCCAGCCAGAATACGACCCAGATATCTGGCTGGCCGACTTGACGACCGGCGAAAGGCGCAACTTGACGGAAGCGTCCAATAGATACAACGGATTGCCCCAGTGGTGGCCCGGTCAGCAGGATGTGATCATCTTCGGTTCCAGTGAGGATCTGGGACCTGGTTTTGGCTATCCGACAATCGTGCGCACTAACGGCAGCGATTATCGCGTGCTGGACCAGGAGCGTAGCGGGCCGCTGGCGCTTTCTACGGACGGCGAGATGCTGGCTTATGGTGGTTTTGACCAGCCCGGCCGCATAGTCCGCCGTGGCTCAGAACCGGAAGATTTTAATCCCTCGGATTACGGCCTCGATGTCGAGAAGGTGTTCCAGCCAGCCTGGTCGCCTGACGACCGGAAATTGGCCTGGAAAGTGAGTGGCGATCGTGAAAGGCACGGCTGGTCGTCGGGCGTCGCTGTGTTTGACCTGGAAAACAGAAGCGCCGAGTTGTTTCACACGTATACGGCTGTCGGTGGTAGCTCGGTCCCCCACTATTTAACCTGGAGCCCCGGCGGCGACTGGTTGGCCTTTGTCACCTTCAATGAACGGACCGAAGACGGGCGGCGGCCTAACTTATGGATCGCTCATCCCGATGGCCAGGGCGAGATAAGACTGGGCACCGCTTTTGAAACGGTCTGGAGCCCTGATGGTAATCAGTTGGCCTATAGCTTATACGACGATTTACAAGAGGCCTATATCGTTTGGATCCATGATACGGTAACTGGCGAACAGAGACAGATATTGCCGGTTGGTACTGCAGCTGTAGATTGGCTGCAACCAACAGAGACGCTTTTTCAGCACCTGGTGCCATGAGGGCAGCCCTCATATTAAGTGGAATTCCAAGGAGTAAAAAAGGTGATGAAACGAAAATTATTTGTACTGGTGGCAGGGTGTTGGCTTCTGGTCGCTTGTCTATCTACAACGGAATTTCCAACCAGCACCATTGATGGGGTCAGCGTTCCTACGGAGAATCACGTCCCTACACTTGATGAGTCTGTCGAGACACTTCTCGATGAACCAGATAAGCCATTACCAGACACGAATCAAGGTGTTTTGTTTGAGGCAAATGTCGCAGACGGACGCACGGTATTCCTGCCTAAACAGCCTCTTTCTGAATCTTCCATGGAAGCGCTAATTGATGGTCTGCTAATTGAGGTGAATGGTTGCTTGCGAGTGACTGACGAAAGCTACGTGGATGGATTCCTCATTGTATGGCCTTTTGATACTGACATCAGTATCGCAGGTGAAAATATCGATCTGCTAAATGGCGACGGTCAAGTCGTTGCCCGGGTCGGCGAAGCTTTGCGAATAGCCGGCGGTGCCATGGAGTCACCGCCAAGTATGGCCCGATATGATGACCTCATTCCGGGATTGCCCATCGACGGTTGTCCCGGTCCCTATTGGGTTGCCGGTGAGCTTGAGACGCTGGCGGCTCAGGCTGTGCCGGATATCTACGTCGATCCATTCACCAGTGATGATCAGTTGTTGGCCTTGTTCATCCACCAATCACGACCGGCCGAAAACGAAGGGATTCTTAGCGGTACGTTGCTGGTTAACGACCAGGGCTGTATACAGGTCGAAGGCAATACTGTTCTTTGGCCGCCAGGCGTCTACCTGCGTGAAGACCCATTTCGGCTGGTCGACAATAGTGAAGAGACGATTGCCAACATCGGAGAAGAGATCCGGATTAGTGGGGCCGAGAAGAGCTCCCAGGAATACAGGTACTTCAGCAACAACGTTCAATGTCCTGGGCCGTATTGGGGCGCCGCAGAGGCAACCGCTCCAAGCGAACCGGCGCCTACTGCTAACCAATTGCCCTTCACCGAAGAGATTGGTTTCACCATTGTCGATCAACTGGGTGGCGTGCCCCGAGCTGTCGCCGTCGATGGAGAGATTGTTTACGTTGGCTTTGGGCCGAGAATATTGGTGATAGACGCGAGCGACGCCACCAATCCCCAACTACTGGGCCAAAGCGAGCCGCTGCCCGGCCTGATTCGGGGTATAGATGTGTCCGCTGGCATAGCTTATGTGGCAGCCGGGTGGGCTGGTCTGATCATTATTGATGTGAGCGATCCGTCCAATGTGCAGATTCTCGATGATGGCCCAAATTATTGGACCCCCGACGAGGAGACTGTCAGACGGCCGTGGGCAAGAAGCGTCACTGTTGTAGACGATACAGCCTACCTTTTTAATTATGGCCGGACGGGTGCATGGCCCAGCTTGCTTCTTTTTGATATCGCCGACCCTAGACAACCGAGGTTGCTGTATACCCATGATTTGCAGGCGAATGACAATGTCTTGGTTGAAGGCGATCTGATAATTATCATTGGTAACGGCCGCATGCGACTCCGCGAAGCCGCTAATCCAGATACGATCCTGAGTCAGACGCCGCTGACCGGCGGTTCTTACAGCAGCCAGGCCGCCGTAAGAGATAATATTGTTTATATAGTCGAGATCGGAGGACCTAAACCGACCGGCATCGAACGATTTGACCTCAGTAATCCGGCCGAACCAGTCCCCCTGGGCGATTTAGTTGAATTGGAATTGTCCTTCTTCTCGAACCATGTAGTGACCAATGACGAGATTTTGATCTCGGCCGGAACATCCGGGGAGTTTGGACAATGCGGCTCCACCATAGATTTTGTCAAACTGGAAGACGACATGCCGCAATTGGTGAAAACAATTGATCCAAAAGACTGCATCATAGACCTGGCTATTCAAGACGACAACTTGTTCGTCACCGTGCACGGCGGTCTTCAGATTTTCGAAGTAAGTGACCCGGCCGAGCCGGCTTTGCTAAGCCAATTCAGACACCCAGACGGTTTTCACGATGCCCAAAACCTGGCCTTGCACGATGGTTTGGCATACCTCCTAACCGGCGATGGTATATTCTCGTTTGACGTGAACCAACCGGTGCCGGCCATAGTTGGCGACAAGTTGGTATTGGAAAATGAGGCGTATTTGGGCTTGTACACTTCCGACGATTCCATTGTAGCACCAGTCTGGATGGGCGGCCTGTACACGCTAGACATCTCTGACCCGGCCGATCCCCAATTTCTGCGCACGCCCGAGGAGGGGGAGCATTATGTCGATTCGTTGTTAGCGACGATTCTCCATGGCAACGTCATGTACACTACAATCTTAGATGGTAACCAGGATGGCGCTGCCGTTGGCGTCGTTGGGGTCATTGATCTGAAGGACCCGGCCAATCCGATCTTAACAGCCGCTTTGGAAATTGGTGGTTGGCAGGTACTAGGCTTGACCTTATCAGGAGACACTTTGTACGCCTTGAGCCTGGGGGAAACCAACCGGATTCACCTCTTCGACATCAGCGACCCCCTTGAGCCTCGACCATCCGGTATCTTGGCGCTGCCGGAAGGCGCAAGCCGCATGGCCATGGCGGGTGACATGCTGTTCGCATCTTGTGACGGCTACAGTTGTCAGAATCTATACAGTATCGACGTGACCGATCCAGATAATCCCGTGGTGACCGATAGCCGGCCTCTGCCCTTTGGCGTACAGGAAATGATTACCGGCGAAAACGGCGTGATTTTTCTGGTCACCTCTGACGATGGGACCTGGGTTTTGGATGCTTCTGAACCCGACCGCCTTCATCTCTCGGGCCGGCTTCCTTTGACCGGCCGGCTTGAAATAAACGGGGATATGATTTATGCGGCCGCCGGTGATGGTGGTCTTTATGTGATCCAATTAGAGGGTAAATGACCCTGAAATATCGAGGGGAAAATTACCGAACCGTGAAGCCGTTGATCCGATCGACCTATAGGATCAGACAGGTATAAGGCAGAAAAATACCCTGGTTCCCAGACCAGCACAACAAAAAAGTGGGCGCGATTGGACTCGAACCAACGACCTCACGGATGTGAACCCTACGAACAAGAAAACGCGAAAATGGCGTTTCTAATGCCGTTCTACAAGAGGTAGAATTCTTTAACAATTAGCGGTTTTTGAAGGAACCGTGAGGGCTGATCTGCAACGTT
>JBARZW010000350.1:0-10831 GCA_049650305.1 Promineifilaceae bacterium (SeqCode) | reverse complement strand
TGGTTATGGGCATACCCTTGGAGGGGCGGTAGGCCTGGGTTACGTTAAGAATGATGAGGGAGTGACCGCTGATTTCATCAAGAGCGGCCGCTACGAGCTTGAGATATCCGGCCATCGTTATCCGGCCAAAGCTTCCTTACGTCCGATGTATGACCCGAAAGGTTTGAGAGTTCGTTCCTGAGACAATGACGCTGACCTGGTAGAAGCTACCTGTTAGAAGTTACCTGGGATCTGCTTTGCGCAAAGGCCGAAGTGTTAGTTAGGATGGACATTGTTTCCTGAAGATTCTTATCGACGCGTTCTCGCCAATCGCAACTTCCTGGTCCTCTGGTTTGGGCAAGGGTTTGCCAGCTTAGGACACGCGATCTTATATGTGACCATCGCTCTGTATGTGTACGATCTCACAGGATCGGCGAAGGATGTATCTCTGGCGGTTGCCCTGGAATTACTGCCCTGGGTCCGGTGCCGGCCCTGGCTGCCATCGGCCTCGCCATGGCTCTCGGCGCACTCATCTTGGCCTTGGTTACTCAAGGATATCGGCTGATCGCAGAGGCTGGCGCGGAGAAGTCATTTGATCATTGAGACAAGATTACCATTCAAAGCGTTCGTTGGTCGTTGGTCGTTGGTCGCTGGTTAAATAGGGCTGGCCTATGTGTATGCGACTAGCTTACAGAGATTAGTTCACTAACAAGCAAGGAGATAAATCATGTCGAGAATCATAGTTTTAGGCGGCGCAGGCATCATCGGCTCGGCCATCGCCCAGGATCTAGCCGAAGACGTGGCCGAGGTGGTGATTGCTGACCTCGACCTCGCGGAGGCGGCAAAAGTGGCGGATAAGATCGGTCAGGGCTGCGTAGCTGAACAGGTGGATGTTACCAACCCGGAGCGATTGGATGCCGTCTTGTCTGGCGCTGATGCCTGCATCAACAGCGTCCAGTACTATTTCAACCTGGACGTCATGGCCGGCTGCCTGCGTAATCGAGTACCCTATATCGATCTGGGAGGGCTGTTTTACACCACGCGCAAACAGCTCAAACTGGCCTCAGAATTCGAGGCCAAAGGGATCACGGCCGTCCTTGGCCTGGGAAGCTGTCCCGGGGTGGCCAATGTACAGGCCGGCTACATGGGGGCCATGCTGGACACGGTCGACTCAGTCAAGATCTTCAATGGCGCCACCATCGACGAAGGGGAATCGCTGTCTTGGGCTTACTCCATAGAAACCATCCTGGACGAAATCTGCATGGGGTCCATGATTTTCCGGGAAGGAGAATTCCAGGAAATGGCGCCCCTGAGCGAAGAAGAGTATTTCATGTTTCCTGAACCCATCGGATATGCCAAGACGCACTTGAGCCTGCATTCGGAGGTGGCCACAATTCCCCTGAGCCTGGCCGATAAGGGCATCCAGGAATGTTTCTTCAAGATAACATTCTTCGGTTATTCGGAACCCGCCTTGCGCAAAATGCAGTTCCTATCTGAGATAGGCCTTGCCGGAACGGAACTGCTTAACGTGAAGGGAGTGGAAGTCTCGCCACGCGATGTCTTGATCACCCTGTTGAACCAGGCTCCGGCCGCCCATGTACCACCAGTAAACAAGGGCTATAAGGACATCGCCACGATCGTGGAAGGCACGCAAGATGGAAAGCCGGTCACCCTCAGAATGGATACATGGGCCTGGCCCCACGAGCGATGGGGGATGAGCGGTGGCAAATTGATGGTCGCCAGCCCTCCGGCTATCGTGGCCCGCTGGCTGGCCGACGGCCGCCTGCACCAGCCGGGTGTCTGGGCACCAGAGCAGGTAGTGGACGGAGACATGTTTTTTACCGAGCTGGTCGATCGCGGTATAGGGACAAGTCTAGATCGACAGGAGAGGCTATATTAATTAAGCTCGTCGACCGAGCGGTCGCTTGCTGCGTCTTATTGGTTATCTGACCGGTTGTTATTGAGATGATAGCCAAAACAAATCGCGTGAGGTGCGCCCAAATGCGGCCGGTCGACCATGGGCAGGCCAACAAGACGGTCCTTATGGGAGGAAAATACCCCATTGTTGTTGAAGCGCCAGGCGGCCGCGATGGGAGCAAAAGCCCGTAGTGGCTTATCGAGTCATGACTCCCACAGGCCGGCAGTATGTCTAGCGAACGCCTGCCATGGCCATGGGCTTCGCAGATCGGGTTTTCACCGTCGCCGAACTCGTTCTCACACCGGTATATCGATTAGGGGTGGGAGATAATCACGCTTGACGACCCTCACCGATGATGGGTGCTGCACGAGATTATCGATTCTTGCCGGTAAAGCTACCGGTAATGTGGCTTCCGGGGCCAAATCAATATATCTCTGGTACGAAGGTCTGCTCGTCAAAAGGCGGGCGGATGTAGCCGGTGCCCTCCTTGCGTTCGGGAAGCTCGATGGGATCGGGTAATATGTCCTTGAAAGGGATCTGGCTGACAATGTGACTGATGCAGTTCAAGCGGGCCCGCTTTTTGTCATCGGCATTGACCACGATCCAGGGAGCCTGTTTGATGTCGGTGTAATCAAACATGCGGTCTTTAGCCTTGGAGTAATCTTCCCATTTGTCACGAGACATGATGTCCATGGGGCTGAGTTTCCAGCGCCGCTTGGGATCGGCCGCCCGAATTTGGAAGCGGTGCTCCTGTTCTTCGTCGGCTACTGAGAACCAGTATTTGAGCAGAACGATGCCGGAGCGGACCAGCATTCGCTCAAATTGGGGACATGAACGCAAAAACTCGCGATATTCATTCTCGGTACAGAAACCCATGACGTTTTCGGTGATGGCCCGAGTGTACCAACTACGATCAAAGAGAACGATCTCCCCGACGGCAGGCAAATGGGCAGACCAGCGCTGGAAGTACCATTGAGTTTTCTCACGCTCGGTGGGAATGCCCAAGGCCACCACGCGGATGATTCGCGGATTTGTGCGCTCGGTAATGCGCTTGATGACGCCTCCCTTACCGGCCGCGTCGCGCCCTTCAAAGACAATGGCCGCCCGTAATCCCTTTTCTTTGACCCAATACTGGAGCTTGACCAATTCTTCCTGGAGTTGGACCAGCTCCTGTAGGTAATAACCATTGGTCAGTTTGCCATCTTTTTTGTACTTCTTCTTCCACTTTTGATTATGTTCGTCGAAGTATAGATTATCGGAAACCGTCTCTTCCGAAGGCGCTTTAACTACTTTCTCATCCACTCCCACCTCGGGCTGCCCGTCTTTCTTGAGCATGATTCCCTCCTTTAGGCCATCTTGGCCAGGAACCCATTCATCACGAACCACACCTAATAACCGGATAGCTCTGTTTGCTATACTACCAGTTTCACCGACACCAGCAAACAGGTGTTGAAATCACAGTACAATCCGAGGGATTTACAGCCAACTTTTTGCGTAGGCTAGGGCCGAATATACTTTGGGATTTGATATTTACCCCCACTTTGCCCAGGTCTCAAAATATGGTTAGCCGGCGAGCAAGAACTCGGAAAAATGTTTGGCATACTTCCCTTGTTTCAACGCTGCTTAGCGACCAAATGCAAGAAGAGCCAGCAGTCTGGTCGGGGTGACCTTTACGATGGTGCCGCCTGGCCCACTTTCCGCTTTGTGATCAGACTGCCAATGATATAGGTGGTCAGGAACATCAATCCGAAAGGTATCCAAGTCCCAATGAGGCTGCCGAACATCGCGAAGCTTCTTTCGATGATGGAAGCGACGATAGTCAGATCCAGAAATATGGCTGAGAGCGTGAAGATCGTCGCCGTAGCGACGTTTATAATCATCGTAGTGGTCCTTCCAGAGGTCAGAGATGTTTTTGACGAACAGCATGACCAGGATGTAATTATTCTATTCGCAGGGATCGACGGCGCCGAGGAAAGTGTCGCAGGCTTTCCGGAGAATGGCGTTGATCTCGTCCTGGTTGATACGCTCGGTCACTAACTCACTTACTCCTTGGTGAAAATCAATTCCCACTAGCAGAATGCTTCTGAGCAGCCAATCCTATTTATACATGTGTTGTCTCACGCTGTCGAAAGCACTTTGTTACAGTTGCTCCAGGTATAATTTTCTAAGACGGATTGGGCCTCGATCATTGGACTCCAGAGAAATGTAGCTTTCCAAATATGCTATAGTACGTAGCGACAGTCACTGCCCGATGTAGACACAAACCGACTTGACGAGATCCGCATCAACAGAGAGGTTGGGCACTTATTCGTTTCTCGCGGGGCAATAGTTAAGAGCACATATTTGTTACTGCAATCCGCCAGTAAGACGTATTATCTTGTAGAATCGGCCCAGAATTCAAAGGAGGAAACTGATGGCAAGCATCTTGGTTCACATTACGCATGGCCCCGAGCACCCAACTCGGGCTGCACTTGGCTTCCATGTTGCGAAGGCGGCGATCGAAGAAGGCCATTCCGTGACATTATTTCTAGCAGGGGATGGTGTTCAACTAATGCGTGACGGCGCGATTGACCACCTTGTCGGTCTGGGGACTGGTAATCTTCGTGAACTCTATGAGGTGGTTCTTGCTAGTGGAACTGAAATCTACATGTCAGGCATGTCATCGAAGGCTAGAGGCCTAGGCGAGGAAGAATTGGAGGGCAAGCCCTATCAGTTTGCTATGCCAAGTGATCTTGTTCGACTCGCCGTTGAACACGATCGCATGTTCACATATTAGCCATATGGCCGAGCTGAAGGGCGTGCGCCTGACCCTTCGCTGGAGCAGACGCCATAACAGCGCGATAATCTGACCGTATTCGTATAAATCGACCGGTATGTTAGTCGCCGCTTAGCTTGAAGCCGTTAGCACTCTAGTAATCAACGTCTATCTGTGGTCACAATCTAAGCTGCTGGATTGTCATCCCAACTCGGTTTGCTCGCATCTAAGGCCAGACTTTCAAATTTAACGTCCAGAGAGCATAGTCCGATCTTTCAACATTGACGGGTATTGCAGATTAACCCCCGGACGATTGCAGGTGAGATAGCAAGATATAAAATGTGAATGGACGCATGGGCCTGGCCCCATGAGCGATGGGGGATGAGCGGTGGCAAATTGATGGTCGCCAGTCCTCCCGCTATTGTGGCCCGCGGCCAGTCTTCAGGCCGCTTCCGGCAGTCAACATGCTTCAGGGACAATAATTGAATAGCCAGATCCCACCCCTCTGATTGACCCAAAGATTACAAGTATAGGTATTAACCATTTTCGCGAGAATCGTCTAGTAGGGAGTCTCTACCTCTGGGAATGACCGCAATAGGAGTCCGGTTTTTGCAGCTACCAAGCAAGCATATTACTTAAATAGTCCCAGAGGTAGCATGGACCCATTGTACATTTTCGCGCCGATATGGAAGATACTCAAGATCCTCGTCCTCCGTTATCAATTGGACATCGCCTACAGGAAACTTAACCAAAACATCAAGCCCGATCGGATTGAGAAGCTAACGCTAGCTGTTCTCACCACCAGATTGAAAATGAGAACCAATCGCACGACCAACCGACTGCGTCACACCCTCAGGATATTCTCCCCTCGCGCGGTCATCCGCTGGCATAATCAACTATTGAAGTGCTAATGGACCCATGCCCGAAAGAACAAAAGCGGCCGACCACGCATCAGTGCCCAACTTGAGTCCTTGATTCTCCGCCTAGCGCATGAAAACACCTGCTGGGGATATGGCAAGATCGCTGGTGAGCTGCGCAAGTTGGGCGTCGTCCTCTCTGAATCGACAATTCGCAACGTTCTCAATCGCCATAGCATTGTGCCGGCGCCCGTTCGCGCCGGGGCTGTCGGCTGGCGACATCTCATGAACCACTACAAGAGCCAGATCCTGGCCTGCGACTTTCTAACGGTCGAAACTCTGTTCTTGAAGGCTTTGTACTGATTCTTCTTCATCGAGATTGGCACGCGTCGTGTTTATCTGGCTGGTGTGACTGCTCATCCAGACGGCCCTTGGGTTGCGCAGCAGGCCCGACAATGCGTTTGGGAACTCCTAGAGCGGGAGATGACCTTTCGCCATCTGATTCATGATCGCTACAGCAAGTATACCGATGTCTTTGACACGGTTTTAACATCTGAACGCATCAACGTCATCCGCACACTGGTACGCGCGCCGAATGCCAATGCCTTTGCTGAACGCTGGGTGCGCACGCTCAGATAGGAATGTCTTGACCAGCTGCTGATTATCAATGAATTGCACTTGCGCCGCGCCCTGAACGAGTACGTAGATTATTACAATTCGCGCCGGCCACACCAGAGTCTAGCCCAGCAATCGCCAATCCCACGACCGCGGGTCCAGTCGGATGGCCGAATTCAGAAGCGCCACGTGCTTGGCGGCATCATCAACGATTACCAGCGAGCGCCGGCGACCGCTCTCGTCTAATCAAACGCTCCTCAACGAATGCCTCAACAATCCCGGTGGCAGACTGCAGGTTTGCTAGGCCTGTCTTCCTGTCGAATCTTGACCCGAGAATCGCCTCCGAAACTAACTCTCAGGCTGAAACATCGCTGTTTCGTAATCAGCCAAACGGTATGGACTCTAATTTTCCGCTGCCGCTATGTGCGAAAGTCAACAGGAGATCCGCTCAACCTGGCTGCCCTGTAGTTTTTACAGGGTACGACTATCGGACTGCGAGAAGGATAATCTCAGGCTTGTAATGTCGCCATTTAAACGGGTTTTCCATGATGGAGGTTAACCACCGCTATATTTATTTGCAACAGAGCCTAGCCGGCTATGATCATCCTTTTGCTGCTGGCGGCCGTCGGGCTATTCGTGCCGTATCGAAGACTCTTTCCGAATTCGGTGTATTAGTGATAGAATAGGGGTCTTAGTAGAGAGCGGGCTCTCGTTCACGGTTGCGTACCAGCTACTCCTTGCATCTTCATCTACAAAACCAAGACAGATAAGCGCCTGGTTGCTGTTCATTTTCACGTCTCGGTTAAAGTGGCGCTGAAGGCCTCGACAACCTCATCAACAAGGTGGCCTGGGCATACATTCCAACCAGCAAATGGAGGAAACAGGATGATGGCATTCACTTTGATCCCTGTTAACAGGCGTCGCCTGACTCTGCTGGCGACGCTCCTGTTTTCGGCGCTAATTGCCCTCGTGCTTTGGCAGATAACGGCCGAAGCAACGGGCAACGCAGCGAACATGGTAGCCGACTGCTCCAGTCCAAACGCGCCCAGCCTCATCGAGAGTAATACGACCCTGAGCGGCACCCTTTTTGCCACTCAAAACGTCAAGGTTAGCGGCGGCGCAGTCTTGACGCTGACGGCCGGGACACAGTTCATCTTCTGTGGGAACTACGAGCTGTTCGCCAGTAACGGCAGGTTGCATTTCGTAGGTACGGCCGCCGAGCCCATCGTCTTTGATTCGGAAGACTCTGTACAGAAATGGCGCGGCATCAGCTTTCCGGGCAGTGGGAGCCCCATCCTGACGTCCACCTTGCAGTATGTTGAGATAAATAACGGTGGTGGCATTGACCCCGCCGCTAACTGGGGAGCCATTTACATCAGTGGCAGCCCACATGAAACGGTTGGCGATACGCCCGTTATCGACCATGTGACGATCAATAACAGTGGATCCTATGGCATCTTCGTTCGCATTCCCTCGGGGGATCCTACGCCCCCGAGGCTGAGCAATCTAACCATCAACGACAGCGCCAGCGCGCCCTTGGTGTTCTACGCCGCGGCCGTCGGTGGCTTGGGAGATGGCAACAGCTTCAGTAATAATGGGAAGCAAATCATTGAAGTGCGGGTAGAAGGTAGTACGGGTGGCAGCATCGATCATAGTCAGACCTGGCGCGACCAGCCGCTGCCTTACGAATTAGCAGGCACCGGCCTGGTGATCGGTGACGCCACCAATTTGCCCGTGCTCACCCTGGAGCCTGGGGTGACGCTTTGGGTAGGAGAGGACAGCCTAATCAGGGTCAATAACGGTGGTCTGATCGCCGAAGGTACGGTTACGAAGCCCATTACCATCACCAAGGTGCCCAGCGGCCCCCTATGGCGGCAGATCTTATTCGAGGGGAACATAGTCCCAGGGAGCCGCTTAGCCTACGTCAACATTGAGTACGCCGGCAATAGTGACCAACCAACGCTGGAGATACAAGACGGTACGCTGAGCCTAGATCATGTGACCGTCCGCTACAACGATCACGCCCCCGCCATCTACTCCTCTGTGCCTATGGTCGAGATCAAGAACAGCACCATCGCCTTCAACAAAGTGGGCTTTCAATTCGACCTCGGCGCGGGCGGTTTGTTGCGCAACAACTTGATCCAGGGAAACAGTGATGGCGGCATTCTGGTCACCGGCAACGGTAAGAAGACCTGCATTGATGCCCTTGGCAATGATTGGGGTAACGCCAGCGGCCCGGCCGATGGTTCGGCCACGTTGGACAACTGCAACCAGGCCAAGAGCAATGCCGGAGGAGGCGACGCCGTTAGCGACGACGTGTTATACGAACCCTGGTTGAGCGGCGCCGGCTTGAACGACCGTAGCAGCATTTCCCCAGATCCTTATTGGGTGATAGCCAACGGATTGGACCAGGCGTTGCTGACCATCACCGTGCGGGACGCCAACGGCCGTCCTGTACCGGGCAAGCTGATAACGCTTTCCTCGACGCAGGGCGTCCTTCAACAGCCGAGCGCGCTTACCAACGCCAGCGGCGTGACCACTGCCACCATTACTTCAACCGTCTCCGGCGATGCGATCATCACCGCCCGTAACGTCACCGACGACCAGCCCTTAGCCGCTCTGGCCGCCATCCATTTTTGGCAGGGCCTCGGCAATGTGGGCGGCCTATTTGATCCTCGGGGTGTGCCTTACGTCTCGCCCGATCTAGTGGTGGAAGGACTTCCTATTCAGTTAGGCTATCCGATCACGATGAGCGTGCCGATGGAAAACGGTAACCCCGATCCGGTTCATGTCGTTGTCACTTATAGCGTCAGCAATCTAAATGTCGGGGCGCGATTTACACCTGTGGCCCAGGTGAGCAAGACCTTGGGAGTGGGTGAAGGCTGGAATGCGGCCGCGGGATGGCTTCCGAACGTCACCGGCCATCATTGCATCCAAACTGAAATCACGGTATCCCATCAACCGCCCTTAGCCAAATTTACCGCACAAGATGATAAGACTAAACTACAGCATAATTACAAGGTTATAGCTACAGCCACCAAGTTAATAAGAAGATGTCCTGCTAATGCCGGAATCTTAATAATAGACCTTCTCACCGGGTTTAACGGCAATCTCACAATGAATGCGATGCCGCTGTATCCGGACAGATGTAAAGATTTCCCGCATGATCCACCAGTCCACGAATACGACCAGATCGCTAGCATAGCTCAGTACACGCCCCCATCCGTGGAGCCTATCGATGGGGTGACCCAAGCCCAGGCCGATGCCTTGAATGGCATTGCTGGGGCGCTGTTCCGCTTATATGGCCTGGGCGATGCCATCTTGACTTCTAACGATCGTCTGGGAGGCGCTGCCACGGCCGGTGATCGGGAGTGGTCGGCGCGACAATCCCAGGCAGTGACCGACTTCTATCATCAATATGGCCTGGCCCTGATGGACCTGGCCGCTGCCCTGGAGACGTTGCTGGCCGCAACGGAAGGGGCAGGACTGGACGACAGAGCCATTACGATTCAGGAACAGATAGATGTGATCGATGCGGTCCGGGCCAACGGTTTTGACCAGGAAACGCTCGACTGGTACCAGGCTTCCGGTCTGGATGCTGAGCAGATCGCCTCGCTGGAGCAAACCTTCGTGACCATGCTTCCGAAATGGCAGCTGAAGATGACGACTACTTACGATATCTTGCGAGAGACTCGCGATATTATCTTGGGCGTGGCAGAACAGGTGTTGGCCCCACCCCCGGTTCTGCAATCGGCCGTGACGCAAACGGCCAGGGCGCAGTCGGCCGCGGCGCCGGCGAGAGAAATCGGCACGCTTGAAAACGAATTCGTGGTGGGCAACCCCACCGACAATAAGGCCACGGTGAACCTGCAGATCCGGCCGGTGGACGTTCCGCTGAGCTGGATCTATTACTTAGATATTCCAGCGCCTGAACTGGACCCGGGCGAATCGACGACGGTGACCCTGACACTCGATCCCGGTGGAACCGTGTTGGAAGATACGGAAGTGCGAGTCGCTGTGGAGGGTTTCATAGGCGATGAGCTGGTTGGGGGTATTCTTTTTAACCCAACCATTCCCTCGTTCACCCTACGGACAAACGTGTTCTTGCCGCTTGTCGCCAAGTGAAGCCTGTAAAGTCGGTACTCGCTGGTTGTGAATAAGCTTGTATCGGGGTATTTGGATTAACGCCCAACAAAGGACAATTCAGATTAATCCGATAGATTCCCCGCGCACTACCTCTGGGGAGTGTGCAAGTTGTCTTGTCTGAGATCCAGGCAAATTTGCGTGCTTGATTTTAAGCTACACCTCTGGAAAGTTTCCTGAATTGAAACCTATCGGGGGACATGCAAAAAACCCCTAATTACGCTTTATCCATAGCATGCAAATGTTTTATAGTTCTCGAAGAATAAAATATAGCACTGACTGATGACCATACAGTTATGGCAACTAATGACCAGAAAGGGGCATTTAGCAAAACACCTATTAAGATAAAGACTATGTAACTGTTCTTTCTACCATCAAATTTTCTAAATAGCTGTTCAATTCTACCATAATCCTGCAACGGACGACTCTTAATCGCCTTCCCAAATGCACTTCCACAATAGTTAGAAAACCCATCGAAGAGGAGTATAAATGTGACAAGTAAAACCGGCATTGCTCCAAATGTGTTTGATAGATAGATTGCCAATGCTAGATACCACGAGCGTT
>JBARZW010000349.1:0-18520 GCA_049650305.1 Promineifilaceae bacterium (SeqCode) | reverse complement strand
GGCAATTACGGCGAGGCTTCGGTGACGATTACTGTATCGTCTGTTTCTGAAACAAATATGCTTCTTTTGCCGTTGCTTCATAAGTGAGGTAGCCTGCCGGGTCAATGAAAGAACCAGCCCAAAATGTAAAAGAGCCCTCTGCAGGCGTAATCGGCTAAAATGAATATCGCATCGTAGATGGAAAGCTACGGCCGATTACCTTGTTGAATTGCTGATAATGGTCTCGTGGTTAGTGACGCGAGGCCAGCAATTCAACCGTGGGCTCTTCTTATCCTAGATTCTTATACTGTGGACGGGAGCGACGGGGGTCGAATTACCACCTTCCAGCTTGCTGGAATGCTCTGCTTTATTATCAATCTGATAGTAAAAGGATAATAACATGCGGAAAGAAGGAGTCACCCACTCATAGGCATTAATCTGGATGACCGACTTGCAGCCAGCAAGATTAGTCAGCTAAAGTGGATATATCGCCTAACTCTTGACCCAAAGCCTGCGCCTTAAGCACTCGACGCATGATTTTGCCGGAGCGGGTCTTGGGGAGACTGTCTACGAATTCGACAGTCGCCGGTTTGGCGATGGGTCCTATCTCATGACCGACATGGTCGCTTAAGGTCTTTTCCAGCTTCTCGCTGCCTTCATACCCCTGACGCAGGATACAATAAGCCTTGATAATGTTTCCTTTCAGTTCATCTGGGACGCCAATGCAGGCGGCTTCGGCCACGGTCTCGTGGCTGACGAGGGCGCTTTCAATTTCGGCCGTGCCCAGGCGGTAACCAGATACTTTAATGACATCATCAATGCGGCCGATTATCCAAATATAGCCATCCTCATCCTTCTTGGCGCTGTCACCGGCCAAGTACCAGCCCTGCTCCTCATAGCGAGACCAATATTGCTGCAAATAGCGGTCGGGATCTCCATAAATGGTACGCAGCATAGCCGGCCAGGGAGATTTAATGACCAGATACCCTTCTTCGTTCGCCGGTACGGGATTACCCACTTCATCGACCACATCTACCTCTACGCCGGGGAATCCACGTGTACAGGAGCCAGGTTTGAGCGGTACGCTGGGCATCGGCGTAATCATGAAGTTACCGGTCTCTGTTTGCCACCAGGTATCCATGACGGGGCATCTCTCCTGGCCGATGACTCGATGATACCACTTCCAAGCCTCGGGGTTGATGGGTTCTCCAACGGTGCCAAGGAGACGCAAACTGGAGAGATCATGACGATTGGGCCAGGCTGATCCAAAGCGCATCAGTCCACGAATAGCAGTAGGAGCGGTGTAGAAGATAGTTACACCATGCTTGGCAACAAGGGACCACCAACGATCCGGGTAGGGATGGGTGGGAGCGCCTTCATACATAAAGCTGGTTGCCCCCAAAATGAGAGGAGCGTATACGATGTAGCTGTGACCGGTGATCCAGCCAGGATCGGCAGCGCACCACCAGATGTCTTCGGGCTTGATGTCGAAGACCCATTTGAGCGTGGTGCTGGTTCCGACCATGTAGCCGCCGTGAGTGTGTAGGATTGCTTTGGGCTTGCCAGTCGTACCAGAGGTGTAGAGGATGAAGAGTGGGTCTTCGGCGTCCATCACCTCGGTGGATGCTTTGGGATCAGCAACGGGCAAGGCCATGAGATCGTGGTACCAATGGTCGCGACCAGGCTCCATCTCCACTTCTTGTCCGGTGCGCTTGACGGTGACGACGCTTTGCACAGTGCCAGCCCGTTCCAGGGCTTCGTTGGCGATCTTTTTCAGCTCGATGATGTTGCCTCGCAGCCAGGCCCCATCGGCGGTGATAAGGACTTTGGATTGGCTGTCTTCAATACGGCCATGCAGCGCCTCAGTTGAAAATCCACCATACACCACCGAATGCAGGGCCCCAATTTTGGCACAGGCCAGCATGGCCACCATCAGTTCGGGAATACGGCCCATGTATATAGTGACACGGTCCCCTATACCGACGCCAAGGGAACGGAGGACACTAGCGAATTTGCACACTTCAAAGTTTAGCTGTTGGTAGGTGTAAACTCGGGTGTCACCTTTTTCACCTTCAAAGATGAGGGCTGCTTTGTTACGGACGGCTGTCTTCATATGCCGATCCAACGCGTTATGGATGATATTTACCTTCGCGCCCACAAACCATTTGTAGAAAGGCGCATCGCTATCATCCAATACCTTTTCCCAGGGCTGATACCATTCATAATTTTCGGCCGCGATTTTGCCCCAGAAACCGGGCAGATCGGCCGTTGCCTCTGCATGAACCTTTTCATAGTCTGAAATATGGGCATTGGCGACCACTTCGGGATCGGGATAGAAAACTTCGCCTACCATATTTTTCTCATCAGCCATTCGATTCTCCCTATACAGGTTATTTGTTAGGCAACTTTTGAACTTGTCCAAATACTAGTGATGGTTCGTTATCAATCAGATCGGTTTGGAGATTGCGGCCGTGTAAGAGTCACAGACTATTCTGAACATGAGTCAATGATCAGCTTTGGTCATTGTCCCTCTATTCATCATTTCCGACGACACCAAAGAAAGATGAGGCTTCTCAATCTTATTTTATCCGTCGTCTCCTAGAGCACTACACGTCCTAAGATACCCTCGCTGCAACTGTGGTAGCATGCGCTCTCGTCAATGTCCGCTCCCCGATGCAGTTGAGCGATTGCTTTCTACCGTCGCAAAGTTTTCTGCACTATGCTCGCTTCGCTTGATAACCGGGGCGCGATACTCTTTCAGTTAAACGCAGAGCAACTAAAAAATACAAAGAGCCCTCTGAAAAAGAGAGCTCTACTTAACCACGAAAATTATAAAATAGACAGGAACCGCGGGAGTCGCCGGCTTACGTATATCTAGCTAGTGCCGATATCCTACCAAGATATCAAGTTCAAGAATATTCGTAGATAATCTTTAATATATCGGCATGTTGGCCCGGACCGGGCTACTAGGTGCCTAAAGCTGTTTAATCTGTGTATCCTCGGCTGGCATCCTCGGCGACCAATTCGCCCGACAAAATGCTGAGGAACTCATTGTGATCGACCGGATGCGAAAACATCGGGTAATCTTTTTCAATGGCAACACGTTGTTCCTCTTCGCTGGTCGCGGCTACGCAGTCAGTTAGGGTATAGACGTTAAACCCTTTTTCGTACGCCGTGCGCATCGATGATTCAACACAGCAGTTGGTTAGAAAACCACCCAAGGCAACATTCTCAACGCCCCGTCCACGCAAGATAAAATCTAGATTGGTGCTGGCAAAGGCGCATAATCCCCTTTTCCCTTCAACGACCAAATCACCTTCTTGCGGTTGCATTTCAGCGGTAAATTCAGCCCCCCAGGTACCTTTGCGGAAAGAACTGCTATCAACCACGCCTTTGAGTATGCCATATGGATGATCGCCCAATTCAGGATACCCTTCGGCAAAAGTAATGGGTGCATGGATAATAGTCGCACCTATATCGCGGGCTTTGCTAACGGTATCTTGTGCATTTTCAAGCATATTGCTGCTCTCCATTACACCTCTTACCGCTTCGTGTAATGAGCCACCTTCAGTTGTAAAATCGTTCTGGAATTCAATCATGACAACCGCCGTTTTCTTTGGGTCTAGCATCGTTAAATCTCCTTCTTGGGAACCAAATTCGAATGAGAGTGTGCCAAGTTCATTATACTAAAATTCGAATCAACAATAAAGCACAAGCTGCTCCGCTGTGCTCGCTTCCTCGACCGGTTCTATTACTTAAAGACCACCTGAGGTATCAGGCTCATTCATTGATTCTGTCCATTGTTATCGCCAAGAGGATCAATTCACATAGAAGGATTTATTCCATCCCATTGGTCCGATACAATAGCGTGTCGTCCTCGCCTGTAATGCAGAGAGCCTTCCAAGATAGATAACTCTTCTTAGTCCTAGGTTGTTAAATGTGGGTTGTAGCCGAGGACAGACATCATTCTCAGAACCGCTGATCGATCTGGCATTGACTCTTGTGCCCCGGATTTGGTAACGACGAGCGCCTCAGCAGCCAGGCCCCAGAGGATGGCGGAATCAAGCGGCTGATTCTCACTCAAGGCTACGGCCAAAGCCCATTGAAAGCATCCCCGGCGGCGATCCTTTCACAGGATATGACGAGAGGCTTAACGCCGGCAGCTGGCAATGAGAATCGTGCAACAAATGGTGCCTCGTGAACACGGCTCCCGCTCCACCACTTCTCTGGCATTATCAATCGCTCAGATTCTCACCAAATTCGGGGAGTGAGATCTTGCTTGAATCGAAGTCCCTTACCGCGGGCCTGATAAGCCTCAAGGCCTTAACTCCTCATAATTCCAGTTCTCGCCTCGAGAAGAGAACGAGAAGTTGCCTCAGAAGGTTCGACTAGCACATCGACCAGTTAATCTTGGGAGAGCATCCTTTCCCGGCGGATCTCGGCCACCACGGCATCATAATCGCTGGTCCTGGCGAGAGCCAGGGCTTCGACAAAGCGATCAGAGGGCAGTTCGGCTTTCAGGTCGGCCAGCGTTCTGGCGGCGATATCCCGGTAGAGTCCGGCGGTGCTAGCGTGGTCACGGCATAGGGTCAAGAGTTCCACGGCCCGCTCATATTCCCCCTCCTCGACCCAAAGAGCTGCCAGGCCTATCAGGGCGTAATTTGCGTTTGACGGATATTCATATTCAAAGGCGCGCTCGAGCCCTTGATATAAATTGGAGCGGGCGGCATCGCGATGACCCAGGGCCAACTCTGCGAAACCAATTCGACAGAGCGAGGTGGAGATCCCCCAACGATGGCCGATGGTCTGAAACTGCTCATAACCCGCCCGGCCGAAGTCGAGAGCCTGGTCGTAAGCCTTCATTCCCCAGGCGCTAAATGACATCCGGCTGAGAGCATACCCCTGGCCTGCCTGGTCCCCAATTGCCTCAAAATATCTCTGAGCCTCCTGATGGTAACCCAACCCCTGTTCATAGGCCTGTCGCGCATCGGCCCAGGTCCCCAATTTACTCATTACATAGGGCAGTCCCAAGATATTCCCTCGGTCCATACATACCTCGAAGGCATCCTGATAATGCTCCCCTGCCTGGTCATATTCACCCAGCTCATAATAGGCCCATCCCAGCCAGCTCAAGGCGGCCGCGGTCAAGAAGTGGTCATGGAAACCCCTCAATAAAGAAAGTGACTCTTGAATGGTTCGGATGGCATCGGTATATTCACCCCTAGCTTCCGACCAAATGCCAAGACCTAGAAGGGCTACGCCCAGTTCATACGGGAGTTCCAGCTCGCGCAAGGCTGGCAGGCAGGTCTTGAGTAGCGCTTCTGAATCCGGATCACCAATGGTGGCGCCATTAACAGCCTGAATTGTCAATACGTTAAGCAGCAAGGGTGCTCGTGGCGCGCCTGGTTCAACACCAGCACCTAGCTCACGTAGCCGCTGGTCCAGGCGCCGGTAATATTCCATGGCATTGTGAAATCCTTCGGTCTGGGCGTAAGCGCCAAAGCTCATGAGAGCCGCGTGCGCATCCTCTTCCTGCCAATGGGTCACCGCCCAGTCGACCGCGGCCCGCACATTGCCGCTATCTTCCCGCACTTCTTCCCGGAGTTCGAGTATCCTTTCTCCTTGGATCACGTCCTGTCTCTCGGACAGGAATTGGACGAAATACTGGCTATGGCCAAGGCTAACAGCGGCCCGTTCTTCTGGAACACCGTCAATCTTCTCCTCGGCAAAGGTCTTCAAGAGGGCGTGCATTTCAAATCGGCCCCGGTCGTCCCGTCGCAGCAGCGATTTTTGGGCAAATTCCAACAACATCGGGAGAGGCACACCGGCCACCGCGCTGGCGGCCTCGCGTCGAAATCCACCGCGAAACACCGCGAGCTTACGGAATCCCGCCTGTTGGACGTCCGTTAGCCGCCGCCAGGTTTGGTCGAAAATCGCTCGCAGGCTGCGGTGTTTTTCCGGCACCCCTCGCATGGTCGTGGCTAGAAAATCCATGTTCTGTTCGATCTCGGACACGATCTCCTGGCAAGAGAGCATACCGACCCAGGCAGCCGCAAGCTCGATCCCCAGTGGCAGGCCTTCGACCAGCTGGCATGTGCGAATAACAGCTTGCGCGTCGTCACCGTCCAGTATGAAAGCAGGCTCTACTTGCCGGGCGCGCTCTTCAAAAAGAGCCAGACCACTGTACGCCTCTGTGCCTGCCCCGTTCCCGTTCAGTGGGTAGCGCATCCCGCCCATCGGGTAGACCCATTCCTCGCGCAGATTAAGGCGCTCGCGCGAGGTGACCATCAGCCTTGCTTCGGGTGACACGGTCAAAATCTCCGTCAGCAGGCCCGCCCCCTCGACCAGATGCTCGAAATTGTCAAGAACCATGAGCAGCTTGCGCCGGCTCAAATAGTCCAGCAGCTGGCGTCGCGGATCTAAGTCGCTGGACCACGTGTCAATGGAAAACTGCAAGGCGGTGGCGACCGCCGGAGCCAGGTATTCCGGGGAATCAACCTTCTCCAATCCCACAAACCACACCCCGTTCGGGAAGACATCCATCAAGTCCGCCGCGACCTGTAATGAGAGCCGGGTCTTACCCGTGCCTCCTGGACCAACTAGTGTGATCAGTCGCTGGTTTGTGATTAAGTCGCGGAGATCGGCCATCTCTTTCTTGCGTCCAATAAAAGTCGTTAGCTGTGCTGGCAAGTTTGTATGGACCGCATCGAGCGTTTTGAGCGGAGGGAAATCCACAGGCAGATCGGGGGCAATGAGTTGAAAGATATGCTCCGGACGACTGATGTCTTTGAGCCGGTGCTCGCCCAGGTCGCGCAAAGTGACACCTTTCGGCAACAGGTCGTGCACCAATTCTGCTGTCGTCAGCGAGAGTAGGATTTGCCCGCCATGACCGGCCGACAGTAAACGGGCTACATGGTTGAGCGGTGGGCCGAGGTAGTCGCGGTCCCGTTCCTCGGCCGCGCCAGTGTGTAGGGCCATGCGGACACTGATTTGAAGGTCACCGATTTGTGACTGGAGGGCACATTGGGCAGAGAAGGCAGCACGCAAGCCGTCTGGCGCGGTCGAGAAAGCGGCGCAGAAGGCGTCGCCGACGGTTTTGAAAACGTAGCCACCTTGCGACTCAATTTCCTTCCTCAAGAGGGCGTCATGCTGAGCCAACGCGGCCTGCATCGCCATTCGATGGCGTTGCCACAGCTGTGTGCTGCCTTCGATGTCGGTGAATAGAAAGGTTATGGTTCCAGTTGGTAGGCGAGAATTCATCGTCAATCCTTAGTTGAAATGATTTGGACGTGCAATCGATAACCTTAGGGGCCACTATGACCGATCAGAACAGAAATCGACATTGCGATGTCCATGATCTTCTTATGAGTAGTGAGTTGAAGTGGACCTGCCCCGATACGCCCTCCACCTGATTCTCTACTCGTTCGAAGCAATGACGGTTATCCAGGTTTCGAGTGCAAAATTCACAGTTTCTGGGGGATCGCTCTGTAAGGGTTCAAAGTTACGACAACCAGCGCCCAGCGTATCCGGCCAGAAGTCGGTGTTGCTATAACCCGGACTCATAAGATAAGTAATGCCAAGACGAATCTCGTCATCGGTCATCGCAATTTGATATTCCATCTCGTTGTTGTTCCCCATGAGCCCGTTGCTGGCAAGCCAGTTTTCCCTCTCCAGGTGTTCTGTGCGCTCATCCAGCGCCTGCTGACTGTTGGAGATATCCCTGTTTGTCCAGGCGAAGTCTCTAGTTTTTAGCCAGTCTTCGTCGGCTTTCACATAAGTGGCCGTGCCTAAGGCTGCCGAAGAATGCAGGATCGAGATTTCATCAGCCCAACTAACACAGACGCTTCCAAGCCCGAGGTTATCGGAGCGGATTCCCAGGTAGAGGTAGTCCCCGGCGTGCATGAGCAGCAACTCTCCGTTGGCAAGGTCGATTGACAGAGCGTTATCCCATTCGCCCGAGGAGAATACACCGTCAATGGTCGCGGGGACTCCTTGGGGCGCATAGATACTCGACGTGGCGTCTGGCATTTCCTGGCTTGATAGCGTGGGTCGCCAGGCAGGCCAATACTCGCCGGCAGAGCTGTTGGTAAGCCGTCGCTGGTTGCCACCATCTGCATCCATTAAGTAGATTTCAAAGTTTCCATCACGATCCGATTGAAAAGCAATCTGATTCCCATCTGGCGACCAGATGGGATCTTCATCTACAGTATTCGGATTATTCGTCAATTGATGTACGCGTGTTCCGTCAGCATCCATAACGTAAATATCTTGTTTCTGCACACCTCCAATCATCGAAAAATAGACGATCTTCCTTCCATCAGGCGACCAGGCAGGGAATAGCTCCCAGTCAGGGCTATCGGTCAGACGTCTCTGATTTCCCCCATCTGCATCCATCACATAAATTTCCCAATTACCATCACGCTCGGAGTTGAATAGAATCTGCTTTCCGTCAGGGGACCAGTCGGGGCGCATATCTTCATCAGAGGTGCGGGTCAAGCGCCGTTGATTGCCGCCGTCACTGTCCATTACATAGATTTCCATATCGCCGTCACGGTCGGATACGAAAACTATCCGTGTGCCATCTGGAGACCAATCTGGATGCAGATCGTTAGCCTCGTGGTCTGTCAACTGACGTCGGTCACTACCGTCAGCATTCATGACATAGATATCGTCATTGCCGTTGCCGGTTGAAACGAAGGCGAACTGTTCACCATTGGGCGACCAGGCAGGCGTCTCATCGGCAGCGCGATTATTGGTCAGTCGTCGTTCATTGGTTCCGTCAGCATTGATGATGTAGATTTCGGCGTTCCCGTCACGTTCAGAGTAGAAGGCAATCATCCCACTCTCACTGCCAGTAGGTGTCGAGAGGGGCAGAGGGGCAGCAGTCGGCTCTGGAACGGCCGTGGGGGAGGTCACGGCCGTTGGTTCCTCTAGCTCCGTTGTCGGTTCTTCCAGTGCCGGCGTGGTGGTTGGATCTTCCTGGCTACAGGCCACGAGGATGAAGGTTAGGGCCAGGATCGCAGCCAACCATATCCAATTTAACCGGCTTTGAACCAAGCGCTCCGCAAGGTGCGACCAGTGGCGTTTTGTCCGGATCCGCGTTATAGAGTCAGCGCCTGGCATGGCGGTGCCAATCGAACTCATTCGTCCATCCCTTTCTATCATGCAAGCAGCAATACGAAGTCGCATTTTTCATTGTATCACATACGGTTCGGTATCGTGCGTGTATATGGGAAGGGATGCAGCCCCGCTTGTCGGCAGAAGGTATACGTATGAACCCAAATGGTAATCGGGAGTCCTAACATCGGGTCTTTTCGGAATCCTGCTTGGGCACGGTTTCTTGCTATTTAAGGGCCGATTCGAGTCGAACTTTCAGGAGGTAGGCTGACTCTGCGTGGCTTGAAAGAAGTCGAAGAAACAGTTATTGGTTATATTCTCGTACTTTTGTCTTGAAGCCAGTACCAGTAATAACGCAGTTTGTTCCATGTTGTTGATCCCTCCCGATATCAGCACCGATTCTGGATTCTATCCCGATAGATCAGGTAAAATCGACAAATTTCTCAAGTTTTCATGACTAGTGCTAAGTTTGCCCATGTACGTGATTTCGTCCTTTTATAGACTTCTTTTATACAAGTACATAACCACCCCAAAACGCAAAGAGCCCTCTGAAAGGGTAATCGGCTGGATGAATATCACATCGGAGCTGGTAAGCTACGGCCGATTACCTTGTTGAATTGCTGATAATAGTTTCGTGGTTTGTGATACGATTCCAGCATTCAACAGAGAGCTCTTCTTGTCCTGATATCTTTTTCTATAGGCGGGAGCGACGGGAGTTGCTCACTAGCAGGAATATTGTTTTATCCAGCCTGTTTGAAGACGCATTTTCAAGGCTGGCAACCAGCTCGGTTAGGGTCCCGAATAAACCTGTACTTCTCGACTAATACGATCAGCTGATTCATCCTCCGCCACATCCAAATCGTAATCCATCTGCAAACCGAGCCAGAATTCCGGCGACATGTCGAAATAGAGTGCCAGGCGCAAGGCGGTATCGGGCGTGATCCGTCGTTTACCATGCACGATTTCATTGATACGTCGTGCCGGCACGCGGATATCAAGAGCAAGGCGATTCTGGCTCAGATTCATCGGCTTCAGAAACTCTTCAAAGAGTACTTCGCCTGGATGAATCGGCATCAGTTGTTTGTATCTGCTTCCCATAACATCCTCAATGATAGTCTGCAATTTCAACTTCGTGCACATCTCCACTTTGCCATCTAAAACAGATGCGCCATTGGTCTTTGATCCTGATACTGGATTGACCCGCCTTGTCTCCTGACAATTTCTCTAGTCGATTTGATGGCGGTACGCGCAAGTCACGTATTTGCTGTGATCGATTTAGCATCCGTAGTTTTCGCAAGGCCGTCTGCTGAATGTCAAAGGGCAATTTCCTCAACCGCTTGCGGTGAAAGATCTTTTCAGTTTCCTTGTCCCGAAAGCTCTTAATCACTATTCAAGTGTATAACGCATCGCGTTAAACGTTAAGCGGGGGTAGGCAAGAAACCGTTCATTATCGATCCAATATTAGTCTAGCAAAAAGGCCCGCCTTATCCGACGGATCCTTCGTATTGAGGGACTTCTCTACGCAACGGGAGTGACGGGGTCGAACCCGCGTTCTCTGGTCTCCAGGTGTCAGATCAGCCGTTGTGGATACAGCTGAACACTCCACCAGGGAGTGGGAGCTCGATTGGTGGAGCTCCGATTCAAACGGAGGTACGCTTGGCGACGGGGCACGCGAGCTCGCAGTAGCGGCAGGGCTTGTTAACCAGGCTGGCCACTTCGATCCCCATGATCGAACCATCGAGCATTTCCGCATCGGCATCGCGTTGGTCCTGCTCCAACTTGCAGAGCGCCCTCTCGAACGACCCGCTTCGGAACGCCCCTCTCGGACAGGCACGATGGCAGGGCATGTTGCAGCCATTGCACGGGTCGAAGCCGATGGGACCGGTTGGCTCGAGCTCGGCCTCCAAGAAGATCCCTCGAAGACGGACACGCGTTCCAAACTCCGGCGTGACCAGGAGGTTGTGTTTGCCGATCACCCCCAGGCCGGCCAGAGCGGCTGAGTCCTTGAGGAAAGCCCCCCCGAACTCGATCTGGTACGGCAGTGAACGGGCTTTGATTCCGAGCTCTTCACCCAGCCAAATCCGGAGCTTTTTCGACTGCATCCTCATCACACCGTTGCCGGGGGTAAAGCCCGGGACCTTCATGCTCCACCAATCGAGTGCGGGCTCGGATATTGGATGGACCAAAGCCCAGACCAGCACTGATTTGTGCTCTTCGCGCCATTTCACGCCCTTGTATTCTTGGTATAGCGGTGATTTGCGATCGTATTCTTCGTAGAACGGCCTCTTGTCGTAAATCTCATAGGATTTGGAAGCCTTCAGATCATCGACGGTCGCGATTCCCGCCAACGACGCACCCAACTCTTTCGCCTTTTCGACGATTGTACTTTCGATCTCATTGCCGTCTGATTTCATATGCTTGGTTCCTTTCCACCGCGGAGTCGAGCCACCAACGCGGCCCGTCACTTTTCGATGCTTTCGATCTGGTTGATTGAATAGAAGTACATACCCTCGATACTGTTCCGTTTGCTGGCCGGTCCAGCTTACTGGCCTTTCCAGTCGGGGTCCCTTTTTTCCACAAACGCTTTGGCACCTTCTAGCGCGTCACTGCTCTCGAGCATTTTCATGAACGCCGGCCAGGATTTGGAACGCAGCGCCGCGCAACTCTCTTCAAATGTGAGCTTCTCCGTCATGTGCACCGCTTCCTTGACGGCCGCCAGAGAGAGCGGAGCCGCACGGAGGAGATCCTGGGCGAGCATACGAGCCTGCTCCATCAGCTGATCCGCTGGTACGACCTCGTTGATCAGCCCGAAAGAAGCCAAATCGTGGGCGCTGAATTGCCGACCCGTCATGAGGATTTCGAGTGCCTTTTGGCGCGGCAAAAGCTTAGACAACATGATTGTTCCAACATCAGGCGCGATCCCGATACGGACCTCAGGCATCATAAACTGGGCATGCTCGGCCGCGATGATGAAGTCTGCTCGCAGGAGCATTTCAAATCCGGCTCCGATGGCCAACCCGTTGACGGCACAGATGACCGGCTTGAGCAAATCTGTCATCTCCGCGAAACCACCGAACCCACCTTCTCCGAAATCTCCGAAATACTCTTCGCCGCCGGCAACGGCATTCAAATCCCACCCTGCGGAGAAGAACTTTTGCCCCGCACCCGTCAATATCGCCACTCTGAGGTTTGGATCATCGCGGAAATCTGCGAAGATCCGTCCCATCTCCCGGCTTGAGGGGGCATCGAGCGCATTGGCCTTTGGCCGGTCCAAGATGATCTCGAGAATCTGACCATTTCTGTTGATATTGAGGAAGTCACTCATTCGGATTTTCCCTTACTGACTCGGTCACTCTGCCGACACCCTCGTAGGTTCCGCGTTCAGGATGATCAGAGCATCGGCCGCAACCACCCCCTGACCTTCGGCCAGGAGCATCAGTGGGTTGATATCGAGCTCGACGACGGATGACGAGTCATCCACTACCATGCCCGCAACCACCAGGATGACATCAGCAGCGGCGTTCAGATCGGCAGGTGGAGCCCCTCTAAAACCGTTTAAGAGAGGTGCACACTTCAACTGGCCCAATGCATGCAACACCCGCTCTCTGGTGGTCGGAATCAGGAGTGACGCGCTGTCTTTCATCAGCTCGACCAGAATTCCACCGCCTCCGACCAAAAGATACGGGCCGAATTGCTTATCATGGGCTATACCGACAATGAGCTCCGCCACGACTCCTTCGACCATTTTCTCGACCAGATAGGACTCGGAGAGGTCGGACATCTCCATCACCGCCGCCGACACCTTTTCTGCGCTGCCAAGGTCGAGTCTGACGCCCCCAACATCGGTCTTGTGCGCGACGCCTAATGCCTTGACGACGACCGGATAGCCCAACTCTCCTGCCGCCGTTGCCGCCTCCCCGCCGCCCCGAACGACTCGCAACAGAGGGACTGGTATGCCACACCGGGCGAGAAGGTCCTTGGATTCGGCCTCGTCCAACACCTTGACGGGACCGTCCCACCGTTGACCGAAGCTCGCGAGTAACGGTGGGCTGGGAGGCCGGCTCCAGGCAGCGCCCACTTCGACCGCCGCCTTGATGCCTGCGAGCCCGGCATCGATGCCGGCAAGCGTTGCAACGCCCTCTTTCATCAATCGCTCCGCCACCGACTCCGAAATCGTATCTGAAAAGGTCGCCAGCACCGCGGCCTTGGTGCCTGTCTGCCGTGCTGCTCGGACAAAACCCCGCTCGGTCCCACCCCAGGTCGACTGGTCACAAAGGTCTTCTCTTGGATAATCGAGCAAGCACAACGATACATCGAACTCTTCTGCCAAAAAGGCGGAAAAGTTGGCGAAGTTCTGTTCCTCGTCATTCCAGTCGAACATTTGGAAATCGAACGGATTGGCGGGCACGATCCGCTCGTGTATCGTCGCCCGAAGACGCTGGGTCACCTTTTCGGACAGCGGGGGCAGGGTCAGGCTCGGGCCCATGGCGTCGGCGAGAAGAATGAGATCACCGCCCGAGGTGCTCATGGCCCCGATCCGGCCGCCGTTCAATGGACCGAGAACGTGCAACACCTTCAGCGCTTCAATGAGTTCTTCCAGAGAATCGACTCGAGCCACGCCCAGGCGCTCGAACAGAGCACTCACCAATTCGTCGGAACCGGCGAGCGATGCCGTATGCGACACCACCATTTTCCGAGCGACCTCGGAGCGACCGATCTTGATGGCCACAATAGGCTTGCCCAGCTCTCGGGCGAAGTTGACTGCCTCCTCAAACGCTTTCGGGTCAGGCAGCGTTTCCACAAATAGCCCAAGCGCCGTGACTCGATCCTGTCGAGCGAAGGTGTGGATAGCATCATGGAGATCGAACTTCAGCTTGTTCCCCAGGGATATCATGTAGGCGATGGGAAGGCCGCGCCGCTGCATGGTGAGATTGAAACCCACGTTCGAAGACATGGTGATGATGGCCACGCCCTCGTCGACCCGCCGACCACCTTGCTGGTCGGGCCAGAGCATCGCCCCGTTGAGATAATTGAGGAGCCCGTAGCAGTTCGGTCCGATCAGGGGCATATCACCCGAGGCCTCCAGAAGTCGCGCTTCGAGTTCGGAACCCTCTTCGCCCGCCTCGGTAAAGCCAGTAGCATAGCAGATCGCGCCGCCCGTATCCCGTGCAGCGAGATCTCTGACGATGTCGATGGTGAGGTGGCGATTAACACCCACGTAGGCGGCATCGGGGCTTCCTGGTAGATCCCCCACCGAGCGATAGACCCTACGCCCCAGGATCTCCGTTTTCTTGGGATGGACCGGCCAAATATCGCCTTTGTATCCCATGCGGTCGCTCTGGCGAATCACCTCCTGGGCCTGGGCACCGCCGAAAACGGCAATGGAACGCGGTTCCAAAAGACGTTCAATTGGCATGTGTTGCCCTGCCGGAGTAATCTTCGCCGTTCATGAATCCCCGGCTCGATTCAGCACGATAAGGCCGACAGACACTCATGGATGATCTTATCCGGGTCCGAGGCGATTCGAGGCACCAACTCCGCCACCGAGGGGACGTCGTTAACCGAAACGGTGGAAACGCCAGACCCCCAGATACCGTGTTCCATATCGCCCGTCTCAAGAACTACAGCCTCCCGTTATTAGTCTGATGCAACAAAAATTCGATCGAGGCATAAATAAATCTTTGCCGAAACTATGCTGCCGTTTGCTGTGTCTCAAAAAAAATTCCGGCAAGAACTCTTTTAAAATGAGATCTCGTTGATAATAGAAAATCTCTCCGATAGATTTTCCGTATTGTAAAGAAATAAGCATATCCTGCAAAAACCTCATCTGACCTGATTTTTCTCGATAAGACACTATCAGAGCCCCCTGAATCAGAGGGCTCTTCATATCCCTATATGTTTTACTATAGGCAGGAGCGACGGGGGTCGGGCGCGTAGGCGGATAATCAGGCTGCACTTCGTCCAATCGTACTGCACGCGAGGGAGTTGAGTTTGCCCTCAGCAGCCCGAGATGATCGCCACTTAGTAGAGTCACAATCACCACTAGTCGCAGAATGTTGGTGGCCTTGTAATCGGTATAGCTCAACCGGCAAGCCTATTCCAGAAAGGAAGGATGACTGACATTTACAGAATAGTTCTGTGCTGTATAATTCGCTCATGTATTTCTTTGATGATTGAGTGAGGTAATCATATGTCGTGGCTACATGATCGACAGAAACGAGAAAAGTGGATTCAGTTCGTTCAGTCCTTGAATCCCGACCTCGACGCCAGAGCGGTAAGCCTCATGGATGAATTAGGCTTTGTATCGCGCGCCATCTATCATGTGGGCGAGCAGAGCCTGGATGAGGCGGGGCTTTCGCTTGCCCAATACAAGGTCTTGATGAATTTGTTTTTTGCCGAGCAGATGGGCGACCGAGGCGAACTGAATCCGTCGGAGATTAGCGATCGGCAGGGTGTAAGCCGCAATACCATAAGCTCGCTCATACGCAATCTGGAGGATGGGGGGTTGGTAGAGCGCCGCCTGGACCCACTTGATCGCCGCCGATTTAACATCAGCCTGACTGAAAGCGGCCGCTCCCTGGTCTCCTACTATGCTCGCCAGTACCTGGCCACGATTGGCAGCTGCTTTACCGGCCTCACTACTGATGAGCAGGAGACCCTGTATCAGCTCCTACGCAAAGTGGGCGCACACGTAGCCGTCGTGCGCCAGTAATGCTGAGGATGCGCTCATCAATGGCTTTTCATTTTGACCGGAGATTTACGATTGGGGATTGGTCTTGCCCGTGCTTGCCACTCGCGAATCGCCTATCTCCAATCTCCGTGAATCAAGGAGAAACGTAAATATGCTGCGTATAAGAAGATATTTGAAGCCATATTGGCTCATGTTAGCGGCTTGCATCATCTTGTTGTTCATCCAGGCCATGCTAGACCTGACCTTGCCAGATCTTCTCTCCAGGATAGTCAACACCGGCGTTCAAGCGGCCGGCGTTGAGACCGCTGTGATGGCGGCCATGCGCGAGGAGACGATGGAGCGGTCAACCCTCTTCATGAGCGAGCAAGATGCGAGCCTAGTTCGTAATGCCTACACCCTGGTGGATTCTACTTCCCCTAATTACAACCAGGATGTCGAAACCTATCCCCTCCTGGCCGAAGAACCCATCTACGTTCTCAAGGACATTAGCCAGGAAGAGATAGACCAACTGGCCACGCCCATAGCCAGGGCTTTATTGGTCGTCTCGTCTCTAGAGCAGGCCATTGCAAACCCGGAGATGGCTGCGCAATTCGGCGGTGAGGCCTTTGATCTCTCGCGTATTCCCCCCGGCACAGATATCTTCGCAGCGATAGGTGGGCTTCCCCCCGCTCAGCGTCAGCAGATCACCGCCATGATTAACGAGCAGTTTGCCGCTCTCGGCAAGACCATAATCAACCAGACTGCCATCGCCCAGGTCAGGGCTGAGTATGAGGCCTTGGCTATGAATATGGCCAGACTGCAAACCGCCTACATTTTACGCGTGGGCGCTATCATGTTGGTCGTCACCTTGTTGTCGGCTGTCTGTGTCATCACAGTCGGCTATTTCTCGGCCAAAATCGCCGCCGGAACCGGCCGCGATCTGCGTAGCGATGTGTTCGGCAAAGTCGAAAACTTCTCCGGTGCTGAATTCGACCAATTCCCCACGGCCTCGCTCATTACTCGTACCACCAACGATATCACCCAGCTGCAAATGATGACCATGTTTGCTATCCGACTGGTTTTTTATGCCCCCATCATGGGTGTCGGCGGAATTATCCGCGCCGTCGGGAAAGGCTCGTCCATGTGGTGGACCATTGCCGTGGCGGTGATGGTCCTAATTGGCATCATCATCATCATTATCGTCATTGCCATGCCCAAATTCCGCATCATGCAGAAGCTCATTGACCGGCTGAATCTGGTCTCCCGTGAAAACCTGTCCGGTATCATGGTCATCCGCGCCTTCAATACCCAGGATTTTGAGGAGAATCGCTTTGAAAAGGCCAATTTGGACCTGACAGACAACAGTTTGTTCATTGCCCGGATTATGGCCATTATGATGCCGGTGATGATGCTCATTCTGAACGTATTGTCGATTGTCATCCTCTGGGTGGGTTCCCACCAGGTAGCTCAGTCTAATATGCAGGTGGGCGACGTGATGGCCTTCTTACAATACGCCATGCAGATCGTCTTTGCCTTCCTCATGATGTCCGTGCTCTTCATTATCATGCCCCGCGCCCAGGTATCGGCCGACCGCGTTGCCGATGTGTTGGAAACGGAACTGGTTATCAAGGACCCCGTTTCGCCAAAACAGCTGAACGGCGCTTTTGCCGGTAACGTCGAATTCCGGAACGTCTCTTTCCGTTACCCCGGCGCCGATACAGATATCCTTCACGATATAACTTTCTCCGCCAGACCGGGTGAAACGACGGCGTTTATCGGCTCCACCGGGTCCGGCAAATCCACCGTCGTGAACCTGATCCCCCGCTTTTATGACGTAACTGAGGGGGAAATCTTGCTGGACGGCGTCGATATCCGCGATGTAACCCAGCACGATTTGCGAGATAAGATCGGCTACGTCCCGCAAAAGGGTATTTTGTTCTCAGGCACCATTGAGAGCAACCTGCGTTTTGGAGATGAACAAGCCAGCGAGGACGAACTGCAAGCGGCCGTCTCCGTTGCCCAGGCTTCCGAATTCGTCAACAGCTCGCCGGATGGTCTGACAGCGGAAATCTCCCAGGGCGGCACCAACGTCTCTGGTGGGCAAAGACAGCGCCTTTCCATCGCCCGCGCCCTGGTAAAAAAGGCACCCATATATATCTTCGATGATACTTTCTCAGCCCTGGATTTCGTGACCGACGCCCGGCTGCGGCGGGCCTTGAAAGACACCGTCCGCGACAGCACGATTTTGGTGGTCACCCAGCGCGTTTCCGTCGTAACCAATGCCGAGCAAATCATCGTTCTGGATCAAGGGCGAGTGGTGGGTCAGGGTTCCCACCAGGAACTGATGGAAACATGTGAGACATACCAGGAAATTGCGCTATCCCAATTGAGCTTGGAGGAACTGTCATCATGATGATGCAAAGACGCGGAGGTAGAGAAGCACACGGCCCTATGGGGGCCATGGGTGATGACAAAGCCACCGATTTCAAAGGGACTATGGTCGAACTCAGCCATTATTTGGCCGAGTATAAGTTGAAGATAATCCTCGTCATAATCTTTGCCGTTGTTTCCACGGTCTTCGCCATCATTGGTCCCAGAGTGTTGGGTAATGCTACGACCGCGCTGTTCGATGGGGCGGTAGCCGAGCTGTCGGGAACCGGTTCGATTGACTTTGAGTACATCGGCAGCATCTTGCTCACTATGCTTGGCCTATACATCCTGTCGGCCTTGTTCGCTTACCTTATGGGTTGGATC
>JBARZW010000348.1:0-2153 GCA_049650305.1 Promineifilaceae bacterium (SeqCode) | reverse complement strand
ACGGCCGGTGGTGCGTTACGCCTCATCTAAACTGGGACGTTTTACCGGCCCGCGTCGAAGGCGTGATCGAGGAGCAGATCAGCCGGCTGGAGCCCGAAGTTCGCGAGATCCTTTCAATTGCCAGCGTAGAGGGCATGGATTTTACGGCCCAGATACTGGCCCGTGTACAAAATGTGAGCGAACGTCAGGTTATTCGCCTGTTATCTAAGCAGCTAGGTGGAGGCCGCGGCCTCGTCGATGCCCTTGGCGAGCGACGACTAGGACGACAGCAGCTCTGGTGTTATCGATTCAGGCATTCCTTGTTTCATGGCTATCTTTACGACCAGGTTGATCCTTTTGAACGCAGAATGATTCATGATGATGTGGCCGAGGCATTGGAGAAGTTGTACGCCAATCGGACCGATGAGATCGCCATCCAGCTAGCCCGCCACTATTTTGAAAGTGGAAATGACGAGAAAGCCACCGCCTATTTGCTCTTGGCCGGCGATCAGGCAAGGGCCAAATATGCCAATAGAGATGCGGCCGACTTCTATGAGAAGGCGCTTACCATTCTGAAAGATCAAAGAGAATTCGAGTTAGCAGCCCGGACTCTTATGAAGTTGGGTTTGACCTACCATACGGCATTCGACTATCAAGCCGCGCGCCAGGCCTATGATGAAGGTTTTGCCCTCTGGCAACGCGCTGGCGAGGTGGTGCATAATGATTTTCTGGCGCCGGCAATCCATCCGCTGAGAGTCACTGGCTACGAACCGGCTTCCCTGGACCCGGCCGAGTCTGTTGACGTGACTTCTAACAATTTGATTAATCAACTATTTGTCGGATTGGTAGCGAATACTGGGGAGATGGAAATTGTTCCATTGGTGGCTCAAAGTTGGGAGCTTCTTGAGGATGGGCGCAGATATGTGTTTCACCTTCGAGACGACGTACTATGGAGCGATGGTAGCTCTGTAACCGCCCATGATTTTGAATACGCCATGAAACGCGTACTTGATCCCCAATACAAATTTCCCCGCGCCGAGTTTTTCTTCGATATCCTTGGCGCCCGCGCCTATAACGAGGGTAAATCTCATGACGCGAATCAGGTCGGGATCAGAGCGACAGAAATCCAAACGCTCGTTGTTGATTTAGAGAAGCCAGCGGGTCATTTCCTTCACATTATCGCCGAGGTAAAGCCTGTTCCGAAGCAGATAATCGACGACCTTGGATCATCATGGACAGACCCCGGAATTATGGTTAACAACGGGCCATTCATCCTCAGTAATTGGGAGCATGGCGAAAGTTTGACTCTGGAGCGCAATCCACTTTATTCTGGCCCATCTCGGGGCAATGTCGAGCGAGTAGAGTTACATTTTGGTATAAACTGGGCTGATATCCTCAATCTTTATGAATCCGGCAATCTGGACATCATGCCTGCTAGCGGTCCATCGTTGAGGGAATCCGAAAGAGCCCGGCAGCGACACGCCAACGAATATGTTTCTGTACCCTGGCTCCAGACAACGTTCATTCGATTCGATAAGAGCCGGCCGCCTTTCGACGATCTCAGAGTCCGGCAGGCGTTCGTCATGGCCTTTGATCGGGAAAAGCTGGCCGACGTACAAATGGGCGGGTACTGGTATCCCGGCACGGGTGGATTCATCGCCCTTGGCGTCGCCGGGCATTCGCCCGGTATTGGCCTTCCTTATGATCCCGGTGCTGCGCGATCTCTTTTGGCCGAAGCAGGCTATCCTGAAGGTCGGGGATTTCCAGAATTGGAGTTAATAGGTACTGGGATCGGCGGGTTTTCATGGACTCGGGAATATCTAAGGTTACAGTGGCGAGAAAGCCTGGGTGTTGAGACGGAGTGGGAAGCGGTCGACTGGACAGCAAGCAGAGATGAAGGGTGGCGATGGCCCCACATCTATCAAGGAGGATGGGTTGCTTCGATTCCCGATCCTGATTATACCCTCGGTCTTGCCCATATTCACTACGATGTGCTAATACTTGACGGACGTTATGACGATTTGTTGGAAGAGGCACGTGGAGTGAAGGATCAAGAGCGCAGACTGTCGATCTACCAGCGAGCGGATCGATTATTGGTTGAAGAAGCTACGCTGGTGCCCTTGTTATACGGCCGGACGCACAGGCTGGTAAAGCCGTGGATCAAGGGATATACC
>JBARZW010000347.1:0-20759 GCA_049650305.1 Promineifilaceae bacterium (SeqCode) | reverse complement strand
GTCCCAACTCCCTATCTTTAAACACCTCAACCATGATTCCGCCGGCCCCAAACAACAGAACCGGCCCGAATTGCGGATCGGGGCTACTCCCCACGATTAATTCATAGCCATCACTCAGGTCCAGCATTGGCTGGACCGTCACTCCCTGGAAGTCGTCCGGGTTGGCCCTTTCGGCTATAGTCGTGGCGATAGCCTGGAAAGCTTTCCGAACCTCGTCCGGATTGTGAAGATTCAGGTGCACACCACCCACATCCGTCTTGTGGGTGATGGTCTCCGAGTTGAGCTTAATGACCACCGGATAGCCTATACTCTCGGCCACGGATATCGCTTCGTCTATTGTGCCCGCAAGCCGGGTATCCACTGTTGGAATGCCGTAGGTGTCCAGAATCCGCTTCGATTCGAACTCCGTCAAAATCGTTCGCCCTGAATTGCGGGCAGCCTCCACGATCTCACGAGCGGGTGTCGGGTCGTGCCTTTCAACCTCTTCTTCGGGAAACTCCGGCGTCTCGTAAAGGCCACGTAACCGGTAGGCGTAACGCCACATGTAGTTGAACATGCGGACGGCCGTGTCGGGATACTCGAAAGTAGGGATGTCCGACTTGTTTAGGATCGCTTCGCCGGCCGAGATGTCGGCCCCACCCATCCAGCTGGCCAGGATTGGCTTTCCAAGCCCCTGACCATAATGTCGGAGTTCTTCTGCCGTTCGCGTTGGATCGGTCATCGCCTGGGGCGTAAGTATGACCAATAGACCATCACTGGCCGGATCCCCGGCCATCAGCTCCAGGGTCTTGGTGTACCGCTCGGGGCTGGCATCCCCCAGAATATCCACAGGGTTGTTATGGCTCCAATGAGGAGGCAGAAAGGCGTCGAGGGCATCCATGGTTTCAGATGAGATCTCCGCCAGCCGGCCGCCGCTGCTTATCAGGGCATCGGTCGCCAATACGCCGGGGCCGCCGGCGTTGGTGATGATGGTGAGACGGTCGCCAGCTGGTCTGGGTTGTTTGGCCAGAACCTCGGCAATGTGAAACAGGTCCGAAATCTGGTCGACCCGCAATACTCCAACCCTACGAAAAGCGGCTCGCAACACCTCGTCACTGCCGGTCAATGAGCCAGTATGGGAGGCTGCTGCCTTCGCCGCCTCTTCCGTACGGCCCGGCTTTATCACGATGATCGGCTTGGTGAGAGCCACCTCCCGGGCTGCCGAGAGAAAGGACCGGGCATCGCCGATGGTCTCCATATAGATGACTATGCTCTCGGTGCGGGGATCGTTGCCCAGGTAATAAATCAGGTCGCCCCAACCTACGTCCAACATGGATCCGATCGACACAAAATGACTGAAACCGACGTTTTCGCGGAAGCTCCAGTCGAGGATGGCCGTACAGAGGGCGCCGCTCTGGCTGATGAAACCCACACTCCCCGGACGGGCCATCGCAGAGGCGAAGGTGGCGTTGAGACCGGAAACGGGGCTCATCACGCCCAAGCAATTGGGCCCGACAATGCGCATGTTTCCCCGGCGAGCCTCCTCCATAATCCGTTGTTCCAGGATAGCCCCTTGCTCACCGATCTCCTTAAAGCCGGCCGATATGACGATGGCCCCTTTCGCGCCCTTTCGGACGCATTGGCCGATGACGTCTGGCACTGTAGGGGCCGGTGTAACGACGATGGCCAAATCCACCTCGTCAGGCACCTCCAGCACCGTGGCATAAGCCTTTATGCCCAGGACGCTGGGACGTTTGAGATTGACAGGAAAAACCGTCCCGCCAAATGAGTTGGTGATCAGGTTCCAGAGGATGGTCCGGCCGACGCTGCCCTGACGTTCCGTGGCCCCAATCACGGCTACGCTGCGAGGTGAGAAGATGGAGTCAAGGGGTTTATACGCGTACCGAAGAACGTCAAGCGCGTCGTCTGTTAACCCGGTTCTGGCCATGGAAAGCTCCTTTAATGTGGATGAAGATCTAGAATGACCCACATTATATCGTGTACAGAATCAAGGGGCTTGCTAGGTATTTTAATCTGCGCTGCGACTATGGCCCGCATAACGCCTGTCGTTTATCGTTTCATCCCAAGATTCGGCACGCCCAGGCCAAGATTTTGATCAATGGGCCGAGAAAACCGTATGCGTGGTTGATCAAAAAAGGGGTGCTCCCTAGTGTGAACACCCCATCTTCAACGCAAAAGTCTTCTCGTACTGGCTTGTGCTTTATCCGATACTCCCCGGCGAATTAACAAGCCAGGTCCAGATTCCTCTAAAAACGCAGCGGCGATCCATAGTGAATGCAGGGCAGTTGATGGAGATTCGAGTAGATCGTACGTTTAGCTTTGTTGAGCTCCTCTTGTGGCGACCTCATCCCTCACCGCTTCAATCTCGGCCGTAAGGCTGGTTGAGTCGATATGTTTAAGCAGGTAGCGCTTCGCTCCGGCCTTTAGAGCGGCCTGGTGTTCGTCGTCATCGGCGTAGGAAGTCAACACGATGATTCCGACTGGATGACCGGCGAGGGCTTTGTTCATTTCGCCAACAGGGTTGGTCTTCTGCTCGTAATTCCCCTTTAGCTCCAGAAGAATAACGTCTGGCAGGCAATCGCAGGCCTTTTCCAACCCTTCCTGGAAACTTCGCGCCGTAGCTACGACATCGATATGGGAGAATGCCGCCAGGCGAGCAGCCAAGGCGCGACGTACGGCTATATGTTCGTCGATTATCATCACCCGAATCTTGTCCATCGGCATACCAGGCCCTGCGGCGCTCCATCTTTGATCGTAGGTAGTGCTTGCATGCTGCAGCCCCTGAACCACAGTGTTTCGGTAGGTGCTCTACCGCTTGTTCCTTAGTTTACGACCGAGCGATATAAACTCTGTAGTAACAAACGTCACCAAAGACCCATGATGGTTGTCACCGGGATAAGGTAAAGAACTAACTTATTGATGGATTGTCGCGAATTAGAGGTGACTAACCGTTGGAGTTGATATCTCGTGGAAGTCGCAAGCAGATTTGGGTGCCCTCCCCGGGAGCCGATTGAATGATACAGGTGCCGTTAAGTTCATCGGCGCGAGCCAGCATATTGGCCAGCCCATGGCCTACCGACTGATCCTTTTCCTCAGGATTGAAACCTACACCATCGTCGATAATGCAGAGGATAATCATCTCTGGCTCCTCCCATAATTCGACGGTGACGTTTTCGGCGCGCGCGTGCCGGGCTACGTTGGCAAGTGATTCCTGGGTGGTTAAGAAGATGGTTCTCGACATCGGAAGGGGAATTGCCGATAGGGTGAGCGGATCCACGAGGAACTTTACCGGGATCATGGCGTTGGCCTGGAACTCACGCACGATTCGGGCTAAGGCCATGTTCAGATCACCCGAGAAGCGCTGGGGGCGCAGATCAAGGATGAAGTTTCGAATGTCCCTAATAGCGTCATTGAGGCTGGCAATCGCCTGCAAGAGCAACTCGTTTGCCTCAGCTGGCTTGTCGGGGAGGTACAACCGAGCCGATTCCAGTGTGAGTCCAACCGCGTAGATAGATTGAATCGTACCGTCGTGAAGATCCATTCCTATCCGTGACCGCTCCTCAACAATGGCCAGGCGCCCAACTTGCTCGTATAACCTGGCGTTCTGAATGGCGATGGCGGCATGGGCAGCTAGCATCTCCACTAATTCTTGATCGGCAGCTGTAAAATCTCCTGATACTTTTCCTGAATCGCCTTCGACTCCCTTTGTCTTGTCAGCCAGGTAAAGGTTTCCCAACACCTTTGACCCGGCCATGATCGGCACACCCAGGAAACTGCGCATGTATGGATGCCCCTTGGGAAATCCTACCGAACGCGGATCCTCCTCCAAATCTGACAGCCTGATCGACCTGGTTTCGCGCATGATAGCCCCCAGGATGCCTAGTCCCTGCGGGCGGTTGTGAATCAGAGCCTCGTTATTAGGCTCGATGCCGCTAGTAACGAACTTTTCCAGGCTTCCCTCTGAATCAGGCACACCAAGGGCAGCATAACGAGCGTCAGCAAGATCGCGCGCCGAATCGGTTATCTGCTGAAGGACATTCTCCAGAGACACCTCAGAGGAGATAGCCAGTGCTGCCTCATGTAATGCGGCCAGGGCTTGATCAGGTGTGCGACTGGTGTCGGCCATATCGCTATAGATAGTCTTTTAAGTGGTGCTGCACAGCATATGCTGCCGCTTCGGCGCGGTTAGAAACGCTCAACTTCGACAGGATGCTGCTGACGTAGTTGCGCACGGTCCCTTCACTTAAGAAAAGAACATTGGCGATCTCACGGTTCGTTTTACCCTCTACAATTGACGCTAGTACCTGCATCTCTTGGGGAGTCAGATCGGTGAAGGCCGCAACCTCCTCCTGTTGAATTGCCCGGCGAACTTCTGTAAAAATGCGTTGGGTGAGGGAGGGATCGAGCATCGCCTCGCCACGCGCGGCTGCCTCGATAGTGTTGATGAGCGCTTCGCTACTGATCTGCTTCAGGACGTAACCGGTGGCCCCGGCGCGGATTGCTGAGAAAAGCATCTCATCTTCCGCGTAGGAGGTCAGCATGATCACTTTTGTGTCTGGGAGTTGGGTCGTGATTTTTTCGCAAGCCTCAATGCCGCTTCCGCCAACCAGGCGAATATCCATCAAGACGATGTCAGGTTCTTGGGCAATCGCTTTCTGAATGGCTTCGTGAGCGCCAGATGCCTCGGCTACTACCTCGAAGCCAGGATGGCGTTCGATCAGGCTTTTCAGACCAAGGCGCACGACCTCATGATCGTCCACCAGCATTATTCGCAGGTGTGTCATATCAATAGTAAGTATAGCCATAGTCGCTGGTTAGATCCAAGAATCGCCGAGCACTAGACCATCAATCACTCCGACCGGTATAATATGGTTAGCCGCATTTTAAGCCAGCGGGCGATGAGCTCGATTTTAGGCAGATGGAAAAACGAGCGTGGAACAGAATAGCAAGGAGACTACTAGCATGACAACTGTTACTCCCCTGACCGTTGAAGCCCTTTGCCAACTTTGTGATCCGGAACAATTTAGTTTCGAGACCACGGCCGAGTTGGACGATCTAAAGGAAGTGATTGGCCAGGATCGGGCTGTTGATGCGATTAATTTCGGCATCGGCATCCGGCAAGAGGGCTACAATCTATTTGCTCTTGGCCCGCACGGCACCGGAAAGTTCACCTCCGTCAGTCGCTCGCTTGAGCAGAAAGCCGCCACTGAGGCGATCCCATCAGATTGGTGCTACGTCTATAATTTCGAGCAGCCCCATACACCCAGTGCCTTAATGTTGCCCCATGGTCAGGGCGGGCAGCTCCAGCAGGATATGAGACATCTGATAGAGGAGTTATTTGCCGTCATTCCCGGAGCCTTTGAGGACGATGAATACATCAATCGAAAGCGGGCCATTGACTCCGAGTTCCAAGAAAGGCAAGAGAGCGCCATTGAAGAAATTCGAAAGGACGCCAAAAAGAAGGAAATTGCCCTTATCCGGACACCTGCCGGATTGGCTTTCGCGCCGCTTCGGGACTCAGAAGTCATTAAGCCTGAAGAGTTCCTTGCCCTCCCCGAGGAGCAGCGCACGGAGATCGAAAATCAGATCGAGATTCTCCAGAGGAATTTGCAGGACGTCCTCCGCCAGCTACCCCAGTGGATCCGTGAAGGGCGTTCTAGAGTGAAAGCTCTAAACGAAGAGGTTGCCACGTTCGCTGTCACCCCTCTCTTTGAAGAGATACGAGAGAAATACAGCGAGCTTGAAGATGTGTTGGCCTATCTGGATACGGCCCAGAACGACATTATTCAGCACAACAACCAGTTTTTTGGATCGGAAGAGGAGGTACAGGAATCATCTGCGAGTACGACGGGAATTGCCTCCGAGCGCTCCAGGGAGACTTTTGCCAATCGATACCAGGTGAATGTCGTGATCGATCATAGCAAATCCGAAGGCGCCCCAGTCGTCTACGAACAAAATCCAACCTATCCAAACCTTATAGGGCGTCTAGAACATTTCGCCCAGATGGGCGCCTTTTTGACCGACTTTACATTGATCAAATCTGGCGCCCTACACCGGGCCAACGGTGGATACTTGATCCTTGATGCCCGCAAGCTGTTGACTAATCCTTACGCGTGGGATGGGCTGAAACGGGCGCTTCGCGGCGGTGAGATAACCATTGAAGCCCCCGGTCAGGCATATGGCCTGGTGACTACGATCGCCCTCCAACCCCAAGCGATCCCTCTGGATGTAAAGGTAGTCCTCCTCGGTGACCGGATGCTTTACTATCTGATGCACCAACACGATCCCGACTTCGGCGAGCTGTTTAAGGTGGCTGCCGATTTCGACGATCAGATGGACCGTAACCTCGACAATAATGAGGCCTACGCACATCTAATTGGCACATTAGTCCGAAAGGAGGATTTGCGTCACTTCAGCAGGACGGCCGTTGCCCGAGTTATCGAACATAGTGCTCGCCTGGTTGGAGATGGCGAAAAGCTTTCGGCTCACATGCAGTCGGTCGCCGATATGTTGCGAGAAGCGAACTACTGGGCCGGTGAATCTGGCAGCGAAGTGGTTAATGGCGACCATGTGCAGCAATCCATAAAGGCCCAGATATATCGATCAAGCCGTCTGCGAGAGAGGTTACAGGAGGCCATACTGCGGGAAACGGTTTTGATCGACACCCAAGATTCAAAGATCGGTCAAATCAATGGGCTCTCGGTGATGATGCTAGGCAATTATGCCTTCGGCCGTCCCAGTCGTATCACGGCCCTTGTCCGCATTGGAAAAGGAGAGGTTATCGACATCGAAAGACAAGTGGAGCTCGGCGGCCCCCTCCACTCCAAAGGTGTCCTCATCCTTTCCAGCTATCTGGGCTCGCGCTACGCCGTTAAACACCCTCTTGCTTTATCTGCGAGCCTTGTCTTTGAGCAATCATATGGCGGGGTTGACGGCGACAGCGCCTCATCGGCTGAATTGTATGCCTTGCTATCTGCCCTTTCGAAGGTCCCAATTAAGCAATCTCTGGCGGTAACCGGCTCGGTTAACCAACACGGGCAAGTCCAGGCGATTGGCGGCGTCAATGACAAGATCGAAGGCTTCTTCGATATTTGTTCCGCCCGGGGTCTAACCGGCGATCAAGGCGTATTGGTGCCGAGCGCCAATGTCAAGAACTTGATGCTGCGCCAGGATGTAGTCGACGCCGTAGCAGAGGGTAAGTTTCAAATCTATCCGATAGAGACGATTGAACAGGGGATTGAAGTTCTGACCGGCGTCTCAGCAGGAACGATCGACGAGGACGGCAACTACCCAGAAGGCACTATCAGCCAGCTTGTGACAGCCCAATTAGCGTCAATGGCTGAGATACAGAGGGAGTTCTACCGACCATCAGAAGATTAGCCGGCAGCTGCTATCGAGGGCGATGAACCTCCCGGTCTTCTGCGGATCTAACTCCCCCAAGGGTGGCGCGATGATCGGTGTAGTTTGCCAGGTAATAGAAACAGTGTTGATAGCCGAAGGTGCAACGTGAGTATGAAAGAGCAGGAACTGAATATCCGGCGAATTCTGGTGGCTTTAGACTCTTCCACCCACAGCTTGGCCGCGCTCCAGGCGGCTGCCCAGTTGGCAGCCTCGCTCCACGCAGAACTGATCGGAATATTCGTCGAGGATGAGAATTTGGTACACCTGGCCGGGCTGCCTTTTGCCCACGAATTACGCTCTCCGGCAGCAAAGAGACGGCCCATGAGTAGCGAAGCGATGGAGCGCCAGCTGCATCTGCAGGCCGCCCAGGCCCGCCGCGCATTGGAAAAGGCAGCCGAGCGGGTAAACGCCCAATGGTCTTTTCGTACGATTCGAGGGCAGGTAACACCCTCTATATTATCGGCCGCCCTCGATGCCGATCTGGTAGCTTTGGGGCGTGTTAGCCGGCCGCTTCATTTCCGCAGTCGACTCGGTTCTACGGCTCGTGCTGCCTTCATGAAGACCGATCGCTCGGTATTGGTGATGCAGCAGGGCAGCGATCTTAGCTATCCGGTCTTGGTTACCTATGACGGCTCGAACGCAGCTCAGCAAGCATTGGCTGCGGCCGCGAAATTGGCCCACTTTAGTGGCGACAAGTTGAATGTCCTTCTGCTGTCTGCGGAGATTGAGCAGGCTACGCCCCTTAGAGATGAAGTGTCGGCCTGGCTAGACGAACGAAGTCTCTCAGCCGAATTCCATTGGCTCCCCGAACCGACGGTCGGCAAACTGGCCGAGGTGGTTCGATCGTCCGAGAATTGCATGCTGGTCCTTGGGGGTGATAACCCGCTATTGAGCGCTGAAGCCATTCAGGAGCTACTCGACGAGACCGATTGCCCGGTCATGCTGGTGCGGTAACGCACAAAGATAAAAGCTCCGCATCCAGCGGTCAATCGGTTGATTGTCATTCTGTTGTCGGAAGCCTGATTGACCAGGTGTTTTTCTGCCGGTCCTTTCGTCTGGCTGGCATTCTATCCCAGTGCGGGTGAACTCTCAGAAGTCGCCGGCTAAACTATTTATCGAAAGATCGCTTGAATCACCCTATGCCGTCTTGAATTCAGGTAGCTATAGCGAAGATACGAGGAAGAGAAGATGTCTCTGGAAGCTGTGATTTTCGATCTGGATGGTGTAATTACTGACACGGCCGAGTTCCATTACCAGGCTTGGAAACGTCTTGCCGATGAGGAGGGTTATCCATTTGACCGTAAGATGAATGAGCTTCTCCGCGGCGTATCGAGACGAGAATCTCTGGCTATCATTTTAGGGCAGCCCAGCCTTGGGCAGCACACTCCAGCCGAAGAAACTATCCAAGAGATGATGGCTCGCAAGAATTCATACTACCGCGACCTGCTTGGCCAGATCACACCTGATGCTCTGTTACCAGGTGTAGCCGGGTTACTCGAAGAACTAGATGTCTCATCTATACCGTGGGCAATCGCCTCCGCGAGCCGTAATGCGTCCGATGTTGTCGGGCGATTGAACATATCCGATCGCTTAGCCGCTCTTGCGGATGGAAGTAGCGTCAACCGGCAAAAACCGGCTCCCGATCTGTTTCGCTATACCGCCGCCAGGCTCGGCCTTCCCCCAAGCCAGTGTCTTGTGGTAGAAGACTCAGCTGCGGGCATCGAGGCGGCGCTGACAGCTGGAATGCCTGCTCTGGCCCTCGGACCACCAGAACGTTTTGACAGGCCATCATTGCGTTACTCACATTTCTCCCGTCGCGATAGCCTCATGAGCGTGACATTGGATGAGCTGCGGGCTGCTGCACAGATTGACCAGACGTGGAGTGTCGATCAGCGGATGTGGGAACCTGAAAAGCTGCGTCACATGGAAACCATGTTCACGATCGGTAATGGCTATTTTGCTAGCCGTGGCAGCTTTGAAGAGAGGATACCTGGGGATCTTCCTTTTTCCCTGGCCCATGGCATTTATGACGATATCCCAATTGTATTCACGGAGCTGGTAAACCTTCCCAATTGGCTTGATTTCTACCTAGAGGTTGATGGGCACATCTTTCGGATGGATCAGGGGGATGTCCTACAATTCAGGCGCTGCCTTGATCTTCACCTCGGCATCCTGCACCGCGAGGTGCGCTGGAGGGCGCCCAACAAAACGGTTGTCGATCTTACTTTTGAAAGATTTATTAGCTACCCCGAGGAGCATATCGGTGCTCTTCGTATCCTGATAACGGCCGTCAACAAAGATTGCCAGATCAGCTTGGCTGCCGGCATTAATGGAAACGTCGCCAATGAGGAAATACTCCATTGGGATCATCTTGCACAAGGAATGGACGAGACGGGATCGATTTGGCTGCATAGCCAGACAAAACACAGCCATGTCGAAATAGGCGTTGCTGCCTCTATCCAATCATCGGGAGACGAACCTGCATCCTGTCAGCAATGTCCCGGTCATCCGCGATTCACACTGATACAAGACTTAGAAGCCGGAGAGTCTCTGCAGATTGAGAAGATAGTTAGCTACGCAACCAGCCGGGATAGAGATCGAGATGGGAAACCGGTGGCTCAGCGCGCTCTGGACTTGGTGCGCGGCCGGGGATTTGCCGACCTCCAGCCGGCTCACATGGAATCCTGGGACCATTTGTGGGGGGATTGCGACGTCATCATAGAAGGAGATGACGAGGCTCAGTTAGCGGTACGCTTCAGTCTATTCCAATTATTGATCGCTGCCCCCCAACATGACAATCGGGTTAGCATCGGGGCCAAAACGCTTAGTGGACCAGGCTATAGGGGGCATGTTTTCTGGGATACGGAAATATTTGCCCTTCCTTTCTTCATTTTCACGCAGCCTGAATTGGCCCGCAACATGCTTGTTTACCGTTACAACACCCTTCCTGGAGCCAGAAGAAAAGCAGCCGCAAACGGCTACGCCGGCGCGCAATTCGCTTGGGAGAGTGCCGATACGGGTGATGAGGTAACGCCAACATGGGTACCAGACCATAGCGGTAAGGGACTGGTCCGCATCTGGACCGGTGATATCGAGATCCATATCACCGCCGATATCGCTTACGCGGTTTATCAGTACTGGCAGGTGACAGGTGATGATGCATTTATGCGTGACTATGGCGTCGAGCTTATCCTGGACACGGCCCGATTCTGGGCTCATCGAGCCGAACTTGAAGAAGACTCAGCCGGGCGACGCTACGCTATCCGGGATGTGATCGGTCCGGATGAATATCATGACCACATTGACAACAATGCCTATACCAATCGATTAGTCCAATGGCATTTGGAAAAAGCCCTACACCTGCATCGATGGATGCACCAGCACTACCTAGCTGAAGCAGGTGTATTGGACAAGCACCTAGACCTGGGCCCTGAACTTCTGGCCCATTGGCAGGACATCGTCGATCACATTATCCTCAACCATGATCCGGATACAGGTCTGATATTGCAGTTCGATGATTTCTTTAAACGCATCCCGGTCGACTGGTCGTCTTATAAAGGCCGGGCCGATTCGATGCAGTATCTGTTGGGAATTGATGGGGCCAATGCCAGCCAGGTGATTAAGCAAGCGGACGTGATCTTGCTGCTTTGCTTGTTGCGCGATGAATACGATGTCCGGACCTGGCAGGCAAATTGGGAGACCTACGTACCTATCACAGATCACGCCTATGGCTCTTCCCTGGGACCGAGCATCCATGCCTGGGCAGCGGCCGAGATGAACCTGGTGGACGAAGCCTACGCCTATTTTATGCTCGCCGCGAAGGCTGACATAGAGAACATTCGCGGAAATGTGGCTGATGGTATCCATGCGGCCTCGGCCGGTGGGCTGTGGCAGGCGGTGGTTTTCGGATTCGCGGGTTTACGAGTGCGAGATGGCACGTATACATTGTCGCCCCGCCTACCCGACCACTGGCGTCGCCTTTCTTTTAGTTTCTATCAGCATGGCAGAAGGTTCGACATCGATCTTCGGCCGGGATCCTATTGACAAAGGACTTAAATCCAAACTATAATGTTATGCAAGCGGTTGCACTGTTATTGCATAAGGGATTCGATTGGTCAAACAACCTACCTTGCGTGATGTTGCCGAAAGAGCGGGAGTCTCCGCTTCAACGGTCTCTCGAGTTCTCAACGATCAGCCGGGCATCGGCGCCGAGACCCGCGCCCGTGTTCTGGAAGTAGCCCAAGAGCTAAAGTTTGCCCCGAATGCAGCCGCTAAAAGCCTGGCAACAAAACGAACGAGCAATTTAGGACTGGTAACCTACCGCTGGTCTGCCCCCTCCCGGTTCCTAGCCGCTTCTCCCGACTCCGCTGGCATTACTGAAGAGAGTCAGCGCAGGGGTTATCACCTCCTGACCTCCCTCGTTTCTGAGGAAGCCATGAAGCAGCCCTTGCAGATGCCAATGGTTCGCCAGCGACGGGTTGATGGCCTGATTATGGCGGGCCCGGCGATCAGACCTTCTTTTGTCCTCGGGCTTTACAACAGTGGTCTGCCCATCGTTTTACTCGATAACAGCTTGAGAGGAACCGATATCGACTGCGTCTTGCACGAGAATGAGACAGGCACCTATCGAATAACCCGTCACCTCATAGAAAAACATGGGCACAAGACCATAATTTTCCTGTCGGGCCCGGAAAGTTGGCTCAGTAGCAGAGAAAGGGAAGCCGGGTACCGGCGCGCTCTTTCCGAATCGTCACTCGAGCCACATACCTTTTATATGGAAATGACGACGCTTGAGTCCGGTATGGAAATGATGAAACAGGCTCTTGACCATCTGCCCCAGCCTACGGCCGTCGTCGGTGTAAATGATGCCGTCGCCATTGGCGCCATGCGAGCCTGTAGGGCAGCAGGTATCTCGATTCCGAACGATATCGCTGTCACCGGATTTGACAATATATCCTGGGCCCAACTTCATGACCCGCCCCTAACCACCGTTCACGCCTTTGGAGAGGAAATGGGACGTCAGGCTGCGCGGCGATTGATTGAATTGGTCGAAAACAATTCCAGCGAGGAACATATTCGTATCCGGCTTCGAGTGGGTACGAAGCTGGTCATCCGCCAGTCGTGCGGATGTGATGATTAATAAACGAACTAGAGAAACATATTCGGATCAAACTTCGTGTTCGCACGAAGTTGGTCATCCGCCAGTCGTGCGGATGTGATGATTAATAAACGAATGAATGGATCAAGGAGCCGTTGTACGATGCCAGGAAAGACAACGAACGGATTCTTGACAGCTCACCATCCGCGAGGGACGGGAGTAAGGGGCCGATTCTAGCATGCTCGGCCTTACTGTAGACTCCTCTTTTTCATCGCGGCTGGAAGTATAAGGAGGTGGGATAATCAATTCTTCAGTGCCCTTTTTCAGCCTAGCTAGTTTTACTCACAGATTTAGGAGAGGAGAACAACAATGTTTAAGAGACTTGCCATTTATTTGAGCTTTATGCTCATCCTGAGCTTGCTGCTCGTTGCCTGTGGTGGCGACGATGAGGAAGCTACTACAGAACCAGAAGCCGTCACCGAGGAAGAAGCCGTTGAAGAACCAGAAGTAATGGCCGACTGCTTCATGGACGTCGAGGATGGGGCAACCATCGTCTTCTCTGGGTGGGGTGACGAGACCGAGCAACAGATTTACCGCGACTCCATCGACCGCTTCGCCGAGGCCTGCCCGGCGGTGACGGTGGACTACCAACCTATCCCAGCCGACTTCCAAACCAAACTGAAGGCGGCCATGGCCGGCGGTACCGCTCCAGATGTCTTCTATGTCGATGACCAGTTGATGACCGCCTTTGCACCCACGGGTCAATTGATGGCTCTTGATAGCTCTATGGCCGCGGGTGATGTGAGCCGCGACGATTTCATTCCTGCTCTGCTATCCATCTTCACCCTTGACGGCGCGACGTACGCTCTGCCTAAGGACTGGGGCACATTAGGCCTTGTCTATCTCCCCGAGGCGTTTGCGGCCGCTGGTATCGACGAGCCAACCGCAGACTGGACCTGGGACGACCTGAAAGCAGCGGCCGAAGCCATTGCAGCCACTGGCGAATATGCCGGCTTCTGCCAGGGAGCCGATTGGGCACGATTTGCTCCCTGGGCCTTCGGTAACGGCGGCTCTTATGCTACTGATGATTTCAGCGCCCCGCTCTTGAACTCACCTGAAGTTCTCGAAGCGGCCGAGTTTGTTGCCGGCATGCACGACGATGGATCACTGGTCAGCTCAGCCGATGTCGGCGCGGGCTGGTGCGGCGAGGCTATCGGCAAAGAACTCGCGGGCATGACCTACGAAGGCGGCTGGATGGTCAACTACATGCGCAACGACTTCCCAGATGTGAACTGGATGGCCGTAGAATTGCCGACCGGTCCCGTAGGAAAAGCGGATGTTATCTTTACCAATGGCATTGGCGTCAACGCCAATTCAAACTATCCCATGGCTGCGGCGGCTTTTACGAATTTCGTCACTGGTCGTGAGAACCAGGGCGAGATCGTCAAGACTGGCTTTGCCTACTCAACCCATCCTGACCAGATAGATCAGGTTGTAGATCCCAACGACGCGGCCATAGCCATCGGCGGTACATTCCCGTTGACCCGTGTCGCCTACTGGGGTCCTAATACGGGCAAGGTGAATGACGCTGTAAGCCAGGCTCTAGAGCGCGTTTACCTGGGCGACCAGACAGTCGACGCAGCCTTTGCCCAGGCGAACGAGGAAGCGGCCGAATTCCTGACCGGTGAAGGAGCAGAGGCCGGCGGTGGAGCTATTGTGGAAGAACCCATGACTAGCTGCCCGCTCTCCGATCTTGAGGAAGGAGCAACCATTGTCTTCTCCGGATGGGGTGACGAGACGGAACAACAGATCTACCGCGATTCCATCGACCGGTTCGCCGAGCTCTGCCCTGACGTAACCGTGGACTTTCAGCCCATACCAGCTGATTTCCAGACCAAGATGAAGGCAGCCATGGCTGGTGGCGCGGCCGCCGACGTCTTCTATGTTGACGACCAATTGATGACAGCTTTTGCCCCCACCGGCCAGATCGTGCCGCTGGATGACTACATGGCTGAATATGGAACTAGCCGTGACGACTTTATTCCGGCCCTGCTGTCCATTTTCACCCTGGACGGCCAAACCTATGCCCTTCCAAAGGACTGGGGTACGCTTGGCCTTGTCTATCTGCCCGAAGCTTTTGCGGCTGCCGGCATTGACGAGCCGACGGCCGACTGGGGCTGGGATGATCTGAAAACGGCTGCCGAAGCCATCGCAGCGACTGGCGAGTATGCCGGTTTCTGCCAGGGCGCCGATTGGGCTCGCTTTGCCCCATGGGCCTTTAGTAACGGCGGCGCCTACACCAGCGGTGATCTGACTACGGCTGCAGCCAACTCCGACGAGGTTAAGCAGGCTGCTGAATTCATCGCCGCCATGCACGCCGATGGCAGTCTTGTCTCCTCGGCCGATGTTGGCGCGGGCTGGTGTGGTGAAGCTATCGGCAAAGAACTCGTGGGCATGACCTATGAAGGCGGCTGGATGGTCAATTATATGCGTAATGACTTCCCAGACGTGAATTGGCTCGCCGTTGAGCTGCCCACCGGGCCCATTGACAAGGCTGACGTCATCTTCACCAACGGCATCGGCGTCAATGCGGCGTCCAATTATCCACGGGCGGCGGCGGCTTTCGCCATCTACGTCACCAGCGCTGCAAACCAGGGTGAAATCGTCAAGACAGGCTTTGCCTACTCGACCCACCCCGAGCAAATCGGCCTGGTTGTAGATCCCAATGATGCAGCCATCGCCATTGGCGGAACTTTCCCGCTAACGCGCGTAGCCTATTGGGGTCCCAATACCGGTAAGGTCAACGATGCCATAAGCCAGGCTCTGGAGCGTATCTACCTTGGCGACCAGGATGTCGATGCGGCATTCGAACAGGCCAACGAGGAAATCCAGGGTTATCTGGACGAATGATAACCGTCTAAGACTCTGATTCAGGAAATAGAGTAAATGCGAGGTCAGCTCATGAGCCAGGCTTGAGCGCTGTCTCGCATTTGCTCATTCTATTGCACCTGCCAACCGGCTGCGTTTCTTCAGAATCGCAATGTAGAACATTGGTAAAATGGAGTTGGAGATTGGCCTTATATCCGGTCTCCAACCTCCGCCATGCAGGAGGCTAACAATGGCGAATACTTATCCAGGCAAGAAGCAAAGCATCTGGCGTAATACAAGTGCGCGGCGTGAAGCCCTCACCGCCTACATGTTCCTCTCGCCCTACTTGCTAACTACGCTTGTGTTCACCATTGGCGTATTTGCTTTTGCCATCTACATTAGCTTCACCGATTACAACCTGTTCACCACGCCCGAATGGGTTGGTTTGGAACACTATAAATCTGTCCTCGGAGACCAGAAATTTCTCCGTTCGCTGATCAACACGCTTTACTATGCCTTAATCGTTGTTTCGTTTCAGACCACCTTCGCTTTACTGCTTGCCGTCTTACTAAATGCGCCCATGCGGGCTAAGCAATTCTTCCGCACCATCTTTTACGCTCCTGCCGTTACCTCTTCCGTTGTCATTAGCTTCATTTTTTTGTGGCTGTATTTAAAAACAGGTTACGTCAACCATTTCTTCTCCCAGGTGTTGGGATTGTTCGGAGCCGAATGGACCCAGATCAACTGGCTCAACGATCCCCGTGGCTTGTTCCAACTCATCCTGGGGCCTTTCGGCGTGGACATTCCTTCAGAACAATGGTACTTACGCGGTCCCAGCATCACCTGGATGGCCATCATGTTCCAAAACATCTTCACGACGGTGCCCACCTTTATGATCATGTTCCTGGCCGCTTTGCAGGATATCCCCCCTTCATTATATGAGGCTGCCGCCATTGATGGCGCCAACGGGCGTCAGCGATTCTTCAATATCACCGTACCTATGTTGCGACCGGTCATCTTTCTGATTGTGGTACTGGGTACCATCGGCACCTGGCAGATATTTGACCAGGTAAAACTCTTGACCTCCGGTGGCCCCTTAAATACCACCCTGACACCAGTCTATCTGATTTTTTCAGAGGGTTTAGGGATCAGTGGCCCGCCCCGCATGGGGTATGCAGCTTCCAGGGCCTTCATGCTGGGGGCGATTATCTTTATATTTACCATCATTCAACGCCGCTACATTGAGCGAGGTACGGAGCAGTACTGATGATGGGACAGATGGCAAGCGAAGGCTCATTGGGCATGAGGAGGATTGGTTATGGCCGTAACATCTGCTGATGCGGAATCTTTGAAACCCGCAGCGAGAAAACGAGAGACAAGGATTTGGAAACGTATTGGCCGTATCGTTCGCTATCTGCTGCTCATCTTGTTGGGCCTGGCTGTTTTTACGCCCTTCATACTGGCCTTTCTTGGTACCTTCAAGACAGGCGCTGAGATCATAGCTTTCCCGCCCAAATTCCTTCCAGTAGAGTGGTTAATAGAAAACTGGCCCGAGTTGTTTAGTACTGATCTGGGTGGAGCGCCTCGGCCTGAAGGGAGCACATCGATTGGACTGATAGTTGGTTTGTTTGCCTTCTACGCCACATTCTTGTTGACGGCCATGGCCAACCAACAAGAAGGAAAAGGGCTTTCTCGTAATATTGGCCTACCGCTCTGCTTGCTCCTGATTGCGGCCTCCGGGTTTGGCGTGTTCTTTTACTTGGGGAACGCCTTCGCGGCCTCTTTAATCCTCCAGGTGTCGACGGCCATAGCCATCGTATCCTTGATGCTCATCGCCCTCGGTATTATTGCCATGTCCGAGCCGGACTGGGGCCGGGTGGTTCTCTCTATGGCCGGCAGTATCGTAGTTGCTGCGGTCGTTACCTGGTTATTTAATCAGCTGGCCATTGCCGCTGGGGGTGGGCGCTTTCTACGCTGGTTCTTTAATACGGCGCTTCTGTCCGTCGTCCGCGCTTTTTTGCAGTTGATCTTCTGTTCGATGGCCGCTTACGCCTTCGCCCGTCTCCGATTCCCCGGCAGAAATTTCATCTTCGGCTTCATGCTGGCTTCGATGATGCTGCCGGGCGCAGTTACACTAATTCCATCATACATCCTTATTGCAAAATTGGGCTGGATAAATAAATTCTATAGCCTGGTTTTTCCAGGTATCATTGTCGCCTTCGGCATCTTCCTTTTAACCCAATTCCTGAAGGCGGTGCCAAAGGACTTGGAGGATGCGGCCATGATGGATGGCGCTTCCTATTTCCAGATCTATAAAGACGTCATCCTTCCCCTGGCCAGACCGGCGCTGCTGACCCTGTTCATACTGCAATTCCAGGCGATGTGGAACGATTACCTGAGCCCCCTGCTTTATCTAAACACGCCGGACATGTGGGTCCTTAACGTGGCCTTGGAGGTGTTTAAGCAGCAATACTCCACTAAGATGAATCTGGTTCTGGTCGGGGCAATGGTCAATGCGATCCCGATCCTGATCCTGTTCTTCTTCTTCAGCAAGTATTATATTGAGGGCGTCAGCTATGCCGGTGTGAAAGGATAGAGAGTTACGTGGATCGGCTACTAATAGGTCCACTCTATTCACGGATCATTGCTGTCATTCTCTCGCCATTTCCGACCAATGATTAAACCATTCCACGCTCTAGGTCATGCTACTCGTCTCTGGTGGAGGGATTGGATTGGAATGGTATTCCTCAACCTTCTCTGGGTGCTTCTTTTGATCCCCATTGTGACCGGCCCACCGGCAACGGCCGCCCTCTACGCCATAGCCAGGCGCGTATACGACGAAGAAGTGTGGGATTTGCAGGATACGTGGCGCTTTATGCGCGAGCTGTTTTGGCCATCGTGGCGTTGGGCTTTGCCTAACCTTGTTATCTTGTTCGTCCTGGTCGGCAACTTCTTTATCTATCAAGACGTCGAAGGTGCCTTGTGGGTAGTTCTGCGTATTTTCTGGGCTCTGCTGCTGATCCTGTGGTTGATGTTGAATATCTATTTCTGGCCCTTTTGGTTGGCCCAAGAGGATAAATCACTCCGGACGACCTACGCCAACTGCGCGCGGTTCTTGGTACTTAATCCTTGGCCTGTCCTCATTATTACCTTCATCTGCATTCTGTTTTTGGTAGTCAGCGCAGCTCTTGTGATTCCTCTTCTAGTGGGGACGGTTTCCTGGCTGTCTTTGGCCGGCACGACGGCCGTCCAGCGTTCCCTGGCCCAACACAAAGGCGGTTCCTCCTGATATGAGAAATCAACTTCGATGCCGATTCGGAAAGATACAGCCGGGCGTCCGGTTTGGTTCCTGGCTGCTGTTTTTGATGATGGTGTTCGTCGCCTGCTCGAGGCAGAAAGCACCCTCCGAGGATCGTCCAACCGTTGTAAAGGCTGAAGATCGAGCGCCAACCGTCACGGCGTCAAGCGTGAATGATGCGCCATCGTTTCCACAGGCTATCGAGCCAGGGCGCTACCGGCGGCACTCTGCCCCTATCATCCCCCGGAGTTCCAACGACGAAACGACGTTCCTCGACGACGCCACCGGCCTCAGAAGCGGATCTTTTCAAGTTGAATACGATGAGGGGCGATTTTTGATATCAGCCGGCGCGGGCGATACAGCCCTTGCCTTAACTCTGCCCGGCGGCGACGGGTTGAATCTTCTGGACGATGATCCTTCCATCCTCACGAGGGAAACGGATGCCGGGGAGGAGATCGTGCTCACGGGGCATAATGAGTGGGCCCAGTTTCAGGCCACTATATACACCTACCACCGGCATCCTGGCCTGTTCCGCTGGCGACTCGAAATCATATGTCATGCTGTTCCCCCAGAGAGGCCTGAGCCTGAGCTTCAATTTATTAAGCAAGGGACGGGTCAAGAAACGAGTGGACAGCTCGAAGTCTACGCCGACCACGTGCCCATGGCTGCGCCTCATTATTACGCATACAGCGAAGCACTGGACAGCACCCTCTTTTATTGGGTCGACCTCACGGCGCTCAATCCATTCATGACCGCCGCCCGCTATTCCCCGACGTCAACCCCTGTCCGGAGAGGCCAACGATTGGGTCACAGCTTTACCCGGCAAGATCTCGAGCGACAGAGTCCCGAGTCAGCCGTGGCGATTTACGACAGCTATCTCTACCTGGAACCCGGTCGACCGCCGGACGAGTCGGAGATATTCAGCCGATACCTGGCGAATTTGGGGGACATCTACGACTTGATCGCCGTACCCGACAATCCTCTGCCTGACTGGTTCGGTTTCTCTGAGTGGGACGGGAAAGGGGTTCCGGGAGATGGCCAGGGGATCCATAGCCAGACGCTTGCCGATCTGGCCGAGCCGGCTAACTGGGTAGAGCATGATGGGCAGCGCTATCTGCGGGCCTATGTCTCAGATAGCCGGGGGACGGCTGAGGCTATCAGCCAACTAGATGTCTACAATGCCCTGGATCGATACTATCGTCGTTTCGCCGAAAAGCCGGGATATATGGACGAACTCCGGGCGGCAATTCCAGATTTCTTCAATCCCGACCTCGGACCGTCGGGGATGTTTCAGAACAGCGGGCCCATTAGCCTGACCGGAGCTCAAGGACGGGGAGACACCTGGTATGAGGTTGGCCATGCGCTCAAGGTGGCCGAACTGGCTTTGTGGGATCCGTCCGATAGCGAACTTCGCGATCTTGCCCTCCGCTCCGGAGACACCTGGATCGAATTCGCCCAGGCAGTAGACTATCATTTTCCCCAATTCTATAGCTTCGACACCTGGGAGGGCACCGGGCGTGAGCCTGACGCGGGCGGTGGTTTCGCCTACTTCATGTTGTTGCTACACGATATAACCGCCGAAAGCCGATACCTGGACGAAGCGCGCAATGCCCTGTTGGCCCTAGAGGGTCACGGTTTCCAGTTCGCCTATGAAACCCACATGACCGCCATAACCGCCGCCGCAGCAGCCAGGTTATTCGAGTTAGAACGGGATCCGGCCTATTTAGGCATCATAAACCAGGCCCTGGCCAATCTGCTTCGTCTCTCCTGGTTGTGGGAACGAGATGTCAATTTCGCGGTGGAAAGCACAGAAGATTCAAATGGACTGCTGGTTAATATAGAGGACGAGCTATCGCGACAGCGCACCTTTTTTGGACTCAATCCGACTCAGGTCAGTGCCGTCATCACACCTAAGGAACAGTATGAGACTTCGATCTACTTGACCGAAGTTCTGCAGCGGCTTCATGGTGATTTGGATCCAACCGTAGAGAAGCTGATGGCTGAATTCGTCCGCCACACGCTCCAGCTTATCCCGAGCAGCTTACCGCCCTACCTACCTGCGGAGGAGATGACAGATTCTCCGGCCGCTTATGA
>JBARZW010000346.1:0-59916 GCA_049650305.1 Promineifilaceae bacterium (SeqCode) | reverse complement strand
TCAGAAACGTGAACCTCGGCTAGGCGATCCATTCCCGCCATTGATCAGGCAGCTTCTTGTTGAGCGCTTTCATATAGACGCTGGTCTTTCCGTAAAAGATAAGCAGCGCTTCCTTATAAACATCTAGTTGGATCTGGGGAGAAAGAAGGAAATCGCCGCCACGGTCAACCATCCGATTGTCTATCTCATCCTGACTCAGGTTGGTAACAACATCTTCAAGCTCCTGGTCAAGCGTAGCGTACCAGACCGTCAATCGTTCCACGCTCCGATCCAAATCAGGTCGCTCCGAGCGGTAGGAGAGATCCATTTGAAAGGTACGGAAGGACTCGATGTAACAATGCTGCACCTCACCGATTTCGCGACATAGGACGCCTAACGAAGGATTGTTTTCACCTAATCGGAATTCCAGGTCCTTGTCTTCAATTATCGCCATCATCTGGTTGCGCATTGATTGGTAAAGCCGAAATACCGGATAATACGATTCCATAATTGTGTTCAATCTTTCACCTCCTCTAAGTAGTTCACTGCATCTCGACGGCAGATTAGTATGCGAAATTGACTTCTCCAGAAGCGGTTTAGTTTAGCAGATGATCTTGAGTGAATTCCTGAAGCTCGCTAAAGAATATTGGGGAGAGTGGGCATTCCTTCATCTTTCGCCAGACTTGCCATCATGTTCACAAGTTCACTTGTTTTCTCATCCGTGATATCGGGTTTCTCGAATTTCTCAACAAGCTCACCCACCATCAGTTTAGCCCGATCGAAGGTGTCAAGGCCGCCCATCTCTCGCCAGGCTCTGTAAGAATTCCTGTCGATCACCTCTGAGCTAAGGTGTTGTTCCTTGCTAAAGAGTTCTCGGGTGATCTTCTGCTTAAGAAAATCAGCCTTGAATCCAAAGTCGGTATACATGCTCGTTGCCAGTGGATCGGTACGCACTTCCACACCATCGAGCAGGCGCTTCGTCATGGCGATAGCTTCGGCGTCAACTACCAACTTCTCAGCGCTTTGACAGGCGAGGAAATCAAGCATGCCGGGCCCCGAGATCATGTTGATACCTGCTAGAGCCCCCACGAGTGCCGTGACGCCACTTTCAAGACCTGCTTGGGCGTCAACAACCTTGGCGTCACTGGCCCCCAGGTAGGCATGGGTGGGCAATTCTAGATGCTTTCCAACCTGGGCATAGGAAGCATCGAGCATTGCCGTTTCCATCGCTCCCATAGGCGTTGTCCCATAGCGCATGTCAAAGATCGCCGGTGCTCCACCCCATACGATGGGCGCCCCTGATTGCGCCAGTTGGTGAATAGTGATGCCGCTAATACACTCAGCCGCATGTTGAACCACCGAGCCAAGCAAGGTAACTGGCGCAGCAGCCCCAGCAAGAGGCATGGAGACAATCTGAGCTGGCAGCCCAGCCCGGGCCAGGTCAACCAGGTTTTGGGCTCCAAAATCGCTCCAGACAAGGGGAGGAGTTGGGCACACATCGAAGACAGCCCTAGGTTTGTTGTTCATCGCCCCTGATCCGCCAGCGACCAGAGCCAACATCTCGAACATCCTACGGGCGCCTTTTGTGGTAAACGCCCCCGTTACAATTGGCTTGTTCGAATAGCGTAACACTAAGTAGAGACGATAGATGTCACCCAGGTCCTCTGGCACATCATTACAGATAACGGCCGTCGATTGGGCATCGTATTGGGGCAACATCTCAGTCACTTTGATCAATTTCACGAGATCGGCAGTTTGCGCCGGTCTATGTTCCATTGTATGGGGATCGAGGACATTTACCCCAGAAGAACCTGGATTAAAGTGAACGGCATCTCCTCCATAGCGCACGGTTGGCCGGCCACCCCGGTCATAGAGCCAAAACTCAGAGGGCGCGCTTTCGATCGCCCGCCGGCCGAGATGCTCGGGTATCTGGACCACTTCACTGTTGTCGACGAGGATTGCGCCGTTGTCAGCCAGTAGTGCCCTGACCTCCTGGGAGCGGATTTTGATCCCCGGTGAACGCAGTAACTGAAACGCCTCTTCTAGGATACGGCCGATCAAGTCGGGCGAGATTAGTTCTGTTCTTGGTCTCATCTTCTGTTGATATCCCTTAGCTATGAAAACAACTTGCGTTTTGTCGTTCGATCCACCTAATCAGTTTCAATGGCGCCGATGATCTTCCGTAGCTCGTTGGAAAGGGCGGGGTCCAACCTCTCAGGTTGGTGGTTTTCCAGGATTCGCCTTGCCTCGGCCGTCGCCCAGTCAACAGCGCCATCCTGTCTTTCCTGCCATTCATTATAGGTTCTGCGGTCCATATACTTAGGCACCCAGATATGTCGCATGTTTCGTTTGGTATGTTTCTGAGCCAGGTAATTTCCGGCTGGTCCAACCGCATCGATGACGTCGAGGGCCACGGTTTGATCATTGATATCAATGCCCTTCATCATATGCCAGACCATGTCGAATATCTCGCAATCCATCAGCATTTGGGCAAATGACCAGATCCGGCTCCCGTGCAGCAATCCAACGCCCAGCAACATGTCGGACATTACGACCGAAGCCATGAAAGTAGACATGGTGTTATCAACACCTGCTTGCCAGTTAGGTTCTTTGGCGCCTGTCGCGAAGGAACCCATGGAGAGGGGGACGTTGTAAAAATCTGCCAACACATTGGTCGCGGCGCCAAACAGAAAATCCTCAGGACCACCTCCTGTGTAACCACCGCTTCGAAGATCCATTGATGTTTGCGCGGCTGCATAGAAAACGGGAGCTCCTGGGTAGGCGAGTTGGATTAAGGCCAAGGCGCTGATAACTTCCGCGTTTCCAACCACGAGGTTACCTGCCAGCGTGATCGGAGCCGTTGAACCGCTTGAAGTCATTGTCATGAAGCCGACTGGGAGGCCCGCTTCGGCGGCTATCAAGGCAGCATCAACACTACCACCGTCCTGGCCAAGCGGGGGCAAGGTGCATTGCATGATCGAAAGAACCGGTCTCTGGCGAAGAGCTGCGCTTCCTCCTGCGATCGCCGTCGCCATCTCAACCGCAGCTTTAGCTTCCACTACCGAATATATGCTCTCCGTTTGTACGTGCTTGGTCGAATTCTCCCAAATCGCGTGTAGCTCATGCAGGCTGCGAGTCCGAACTGGGCGGTCCTGCGCGGAGACCGCGACCCAGTGAAAGGCAACCTCGGGTAGATAGTCAGCCACAATCGCTATGTCGGTCACATCCTGAATAGTGGAACCCCGGCGCTCACCATTGTAAAGATCTATCACCTCTACACCGCAACCATCAGTCCCGACGTATACATGATTGCCGTCAAGGTAAAGGTCTTGATCCTGAGAACGAGCGGCGAGGATATATTCAGGCGGCGCGGTGGCGAGGGCTTTTTGGATCAGCTCTGACGGCGCCTTTACTATCTGTTTGTCTCTGTCTACAGTCGCACCCTGTTCCTCCCATATGTCCAGGGCCCTGACAGATGGAAACCGTACACCCGTTTTCTCGATGACCGCTAGGGTCGCCTCATGGATACGCTGGATATCCTCATCAGACAAAATATCAAGTTTAAGCCGCGGATCGGATATTGATTTAATCTCTGGACTCATAACAATGTCACCTCGTATTTAAATGTCGTACATCTCTAATTGTGATCACTGGTTTATCAAGATCGCCACCCAGTTTAGAGCAGGGCCGGGTCGACTTCTAAGACCTTATCACCTCGCCTTACTCAGAAATGACGGTTTACAAAATGACCGCGCCCGGCACGTCCGGAAAAGACCCCATTATCCACAATTACCTCGCCGCGACTGATCGTCACCTGAGGCCATCCCTGAATCACCAAACCGTCATATGGCGTCCAATCAACCTCCTCGTGAAGGGTCTCCCCGGAGAGAACGACTCGTTCATCTGGATCAAATATCACGATGTCGGCATCAAATCCGACGGCGATAACGCCTTTCCGGTCAAATCCGGCTATGCGCGCCGGAGTTGTGCAACAGATATCGACCCATTGGTTTGGCGTGATCCGCCCGGGCACGACGCCAGAACTGTACAGGGACGGAAACCGCATCTCGACGGATGGAACTCCTCCTGGAATTTTGCTGAAGTCTCCTAATCCGGTTGCTTTTTCTGCCCTGGTGAACGGGCAGTGATCGGTGGATACTATCTGTAGGTCTCCCCGTCCTAATGCCCGCCAAAGTGCTTCTTGAGATTTCTTGCTCCGGATAGGTGGTGAACATACCGGTAACGCGCCTTCAACACCCGGTTTATCGTAGACGTCTTGGGTCAGGAACAGGTACTGGGGACAAGTCTCACCCGTCACCGGGATTCCCTTGACGCGGGCTACAGATAGACGTTCAATAACGTCTTCACACGTAATATGGAATATATGCAGTCGAGTTCCAACGAGAGTGGCTATATCTATTGCCCGTCCCGCAGCCTCGCCCTCCATCACGGCCGGACGGCAGCGTGGGTGCCAGGCCGGCGACACATTTCCAGCGGATAGACTCCTGTCGATTAGTGCAGTGATAACGGCCCAGTTTTCGGTATGGATCACCGGCAGACCATTTACGTCGCGGATAGCCTCCATGGCCTCCATGAGCTCGCTGTCCGACAGACAGAATCCGTATGCCATGTAAAGTTTAAAACTTGGACAGCCGGCGTCGCAGACTTCAGGTAGCTGGTCTAATTTCTCGATCTCGGCCGGACCGATAGTCATATGCAGGCCGTAGTCGATGGTGACTTTCGGATCCGCGATCGCTCGACGGTTAGTCAATGCTTCTAACATTGATTCGTCCGGTTCAGGCTCGACAAAGTCAACGATCGCCGTGGTTCCACCGTAAGATGCCGCTCGCGTGCCTGTGAAAAAATCATCTGAAGAGACGATGTCGCCAATAGGCATTTCCATATGGACGTGGATATCAATTGCCCCGGGTGTAACCATCTTTCCCTGGGCGTCGATCTCAGCTCGGCCGTGTAGATTCTGATCGATGACCGCGATTTGCTCACCAAGTATGCCTATGTCAGCGGGGTAACTTTGACTGGCGGTAACGATCGTCCCGTTTTTGATAACAAGGTCGTAATCCATTTGCGTCCTTTTCATGGCATTGCCAGCTTTCCGACCTGCATCGGGCAATCACAGGTTGGCTAAGGCTGTGTCAGAAGGTCTTGCGGAGCATTGAGCGGTCCGCTGAGCGTACGGAGAAAAGTCTCTAGCTGAATTAGTTCTTCGCCGGTGAGTCCGAGAGGTTGCAGATCGCTATGTCCCGTGGGGCCTGGGTCGGCCCCATTATAATGAGTCAATACTTCCGCTAGCGTCTCAAATTGACCGGCGTGCATATAAGGGCCGGTCTCGGCTACATTACGCAGAGTAGGCACTTTAAACGCCCCGAGCAATTCAAGCCCTTCTGTCTTGACAAAGCGTAGCTCCGGGCACTGTTCGGGATCCGCGTCGCTATAAGATCCCAGGCAATTAAACTCGTTTCCGACCACCTCAAATACACCGGCAAACCGGCCGACATCCGGCTCAAGCTCGTTGGTGTCAGGTACGCCTGCACTGTGAAAGCCATTATTAGTGAGAAGCGGACCGTTATGGCATTGCGTGCAATTGCCGCGCGATAGGAAAAGACGGAGCCCTGCGACCTCCTCCTCTGTCAAGGCGGCAGCTACTGCCGATTCGTCTCCATCCAATAGGGCAGAGACATAGCTGTCGAATCGGGACGGGCCGGGCATTATTTGGCGCTCGTAGGCGGCGATCGCCTTGCCGATGTTGACAAATACTTGTGTGACGGCCGCTTGATCCTGTGGATCCATCGACTCCCATGCCGCGAGAGCGTCGGGATCATCTACCGGTCCGGCAGTCTCGGGAAATCTCGATCTGTCTGAAAAGTCGGGTAAACGACCGAAGATCACCTCATATGCCTCTCTATAACTTTGGTCCTGGTCTATTATGTGAGCGAATTGAGTACGCGTGCCACCATGTTCAATGGCGCTTTCCATCGGCACCATTGCCTGAGACCATTGGCTATCCCTGCGTCCGTCCCAGAAGAACCAGGGACCGTGCGACGTCCCAACAATCGTCGGTGTCCCCCGTGCAGTCGTTCCTATAGCCTCTGCCAGGGGCAAACCATCAGTGAAGTTGAGATCGGGCTGGTGGCACGTAGCACAAGATACTTCTCCGTTTCCGCTAAACCTGGCATCGAAGAAGAGCTTATGACCGAAGCCAACCGCATCGGGATGGTCGCCGACGGCATTGGATGGATCCGGGGTTAGTGGTTGAAGAGCGCCAAGCCACAGAGAGCGAAGGGTGGCAATCTCTCCTTGGCTCCAACCCGCCAAGTTCGCACCAACATCCTTCTCTGACGATGCCGGATCCGTCGTCTCGATTGAGCCCTCGTCGCCGCAAGCTACGACCACGATCGCCAAGAGCGACATGAGAACTATAGAGGTGACATACCTATGGATATCACCGATCCTAGAATTCATTGGGGGAGTATAACGTTGAAGGTCACGCTGTCGCTTTTACCTTCGGAGTTGATGGTCAATTGAAACTCCCACCAACCGCCCATGTTGAACTTGACACCTTCTATCCGGTAGTCTCCACCGCCCATTTCCTCAGTTACCTCTGGCGCCGTCGGAAAACCGTGGTCATGCTGAGGCATACCACCATCTAGAATGATTTCAGCATTCTCAACGGGCACGCCTTCGACTGTCTCAACGTGGACTATCCAGCTGTGTATTTGGTTGATAGCAAGCGGGTCGAGTTCGCTGGAGATAGTGGCATTAAAAACGCCGTTATCAGTTTCTTTTGTCGTTGAGACGTCGAGGTCGTCCGGTGCCTCAGGCATGGCCATTCCAGGCATCTGCTCATCCTCAGCATCCATCTCCATCTCGCTCTGGGAGGCATCTTCAGATGCCTCTCCATTTCCCGAGTCACAGGCTACCAGGGCAATGCTGAGCAATCCAAGAAAGATCATCAGCAGACGAAAGTGAAACTTGACCAATTCATATCTCCTATTTTCAATCGAGCGCATCCATACCACAATTACTTCGCACCACAGAGCAAACCAACTTTCCTGTGATGGCGGATGCGTACACCTCTATTCTTATCATGATATCTGAGTAGTAGGGCTTTTCAAACAAACTTATCCTTTGGCCACTGTACCGGTCTCGCTCCTAGGCGTGGGTTGCTCCTCGGGTTGAAGGCAAGCTGGAATAAACCTATTATCGCTGTGTTGTGAGTCTCAATATGTAAATGGAGGAACGCCACTAAACATCAAAAAAACAGTTTGTATGCGCCTTAAAAAACGATAGAATCACCTGGTTATTCTGACGGAACGCGCCAAATCGATCTTCATTCGCAGGTAATGACGGATGACAGCAAGAACTACCGAATCGAAAGCGATGAACAGGTTGAAGTCCTACATACCAATTCTTGATTGGTTGCCTACCTACAATAAACAGTGGCTGCGTCCAGATTTAATAGCCGCGCTAACGGTGTGGGCTTTGCTGGTTCCGGAAGCCATGGCCTATGCCACCCTTGCGGGTGTTCCACCTGAAGCAGGTTTATATGCGGCCCCCCTGGCGCTTCTTGGCTACGCCATATTTGGTACTTCGCGCCAGCTCGTCGTAGGTCCTAGTTCCACCGTCGCCGTCATGTCAGCCGTAGTGGTTGGCACCTTCGCCGTTAGCGGAACGGAGGAGTATATCACCCTGACGGCCGTCTTAGCCTTATTAGTAGGTATCCTTTTCATCCTGGCAGGATTGTTGAAGCTTGGCTTTCTGGCTGACTTCATGTCTAGGCCAGTTCTGAGCGGTCTCGTTGTTGGGATAGCTATAACCATCGTCATGGGGCAGCTGGATAAGATCCTTGGGTACGAGATACCCGAGTCGAGAGGTTTCCTAGAGGAACTGTACTTGTTTATCAGGGGGCTCGGAAACATCCATTGGATGACCTTCGTTGTCGGCGCTATCAGCCTCGTCCTGTTGTTCGGAATGGAGGAGCTCTTTCCAAAGATTCCCGGGGCATTAGTGGTCGTTGCTCTTGGCATTGTTGTCTCTGCACTTTTGAACCTCGAATCCTATGGCGTCCACATCGTCGGTGACATTCCTGCTGGGTTGCCACAACTTGGATTTCAAAACGTCAGCCTGAGAGATATCATCGCCCTTATGCCTGGGGCTATCGGCATTCTGCTGGTCGCCTTCGCCGAATCAGTAGCCGCAGCGCGAGCCTATGCCAAGAAGCATGGGTACGAAATAAGAGCCAGCCAGGAAATGGTGGGGCTTGGAATAGCAAACTTTGGCTCTGGTTTTAGCCAGGGGTTTGTGGTCGATGGAAGCCTATCCCGGACCGCGGCGGCCGATCAAGCCGGACAGAAAACCCAATTGGCATCGATCATAAACGCCGTCCTGGTTCTGGTGACCGCGGCGTTTCTTACGCCTTTATTTCGCAGCCTGCCGGAAGCCGTGCTGGGCGCGATCGTCATTCATGCCGTATGGCATCTAATATCGTTCACAGAATTAAGGCGACTATACAACATCCGGCGAATAGATTTCTGGGCGGGATCGGTAGCTCTGATCGGTGTGTTAATGTTCGGAATCCTAGGTGGCCTCCTACTTGCGGTATTCCTGTCCTTTTTCGCCCTATTAGCCAGGGCTAGTGATCCGGAATATGCGATACTCGGAAGCATTCCTGGTCAGGGTCGGGAGGTATTTGGCAACATTGAAATGCATCCCGAGGCACATACGTATCCAGGACTTATCATTTTCCGCTTCGACCAACAGTTGTTTTTCGCCAACGCACCAAAATTCCGAGCCCATGTCCATGAAGCGATCGACGCTTCTACCTCACCAGTCCGGGTAGTGCTCATTGATGCCGAAGATATTCCCGATATCGACTCATCTGCACTCGATATGTTGATCGAACTGCGTGAGGAGTTGGAAGTGAAAGGCGTTGATCTATGGTTCGCCCGGATAAACAAGAATGTTGAGGAGTACATGCGGCTGTCCACCCTAACCCAGCAACTCGGCGATGGGCACATCTTTTTGTCAGTACGCGCCGGTGTCGATGCCTTTCAGGAACAGGCGAAGGAATTGGATCGGGATCAGTAGATCCAATACCTTTCGGAGCAAATCCATCGAGCAGGGACCGATGGTGCTATCTTAATCATCGCCGACCAGACGCGGGAAACGGGACGCTCCCCGCTATGCTAATTTAACCATTCTAGCGTTTCAATTGCCGGCTCGTTCTACCAAAAAAGCCGCATCAATAAGTTTTGATGCGGCTTCTCTTGTCGGGGTGACCGGATTTGAACCGATGACCTCTCCGACCCGAGCGGAGCGCGCTACCAATCTGCGCTACACCCCGATTGCCCACGGATTATAGGTCATGCTGGGCACTTTGCCAACGCTAGGTTGGTCCTTGATTCTTTGGTAGTTATTGGCAAGTGAATACACAGCTCCAGTCACCCTTGTTCTCTGGCTCGTGATACAATTGATTACCATGATTTCAGGTGAAGAAGGTTCTACTAAGGTTAGTAGCTCTATTCAGTGTATATCCATTGATAGTCCGCTACCAAACCCTTAAGGAAGTGGGTCGAGAGTGATTAAGGCTTTTACATGAAACGCTGGCAGCTATGGCTCGGATTAGCGATCAGCGTCGCGTTTCTGTGGCTAGCGCTAAGAGGTCTACGTCTCGAGGCCGTATGGGATGCTCTGCAACATGGAAACTACCTTTGGCTCATTCCCAGTGTGGCAGTCTACTTTCTGGCTGTGTGGGCCCGCACATGGCGCTGGCACTATATGCTCCGTCCCCTCAAGGAGATTTCTCTTCGGCGTCTCTTTCCTGTGGTAGTCATTGGATACATGGGTAACAACGTGTACCCGTTCAGAGCAGGCGAGGTATTGCGATCCTATGTGTTACGGCGACGAGAAGGCGTGACTATGAGTGCAAGCCTGGCGACGGTTGTCGTAGAGAGAGTCTTCGACGGCCTGGTGATGCTTATCTTCGTCTTTGTTGCTTTGCCGCTTGCTCCGCTGACAAGTGGAAATCTTCGTACCGTGGTTATTGTGGCCAGCATTTCTTTCTTTGGGGCGCTTATATTCTTTTTTGCTCTGGCCGCCATGCCAGAGCGGGCAAATCGATTTGCCGAGATTGTGGTAAATGCTTTCTTGCCTGAACGGATCCGCCAGCCAATCCTTGATATGACCGCTCGATTCTTAGAAGGCCTTGAATCGCTTCGAAGCTTTCGAAGCGTTCTCATGATCTTCCTTACGTCTTTAGTAATTTGGTTGCTGGAAACGGTGAAATATTGGTTCATCATGCAAGCCTTCCCCTTCGAAGTCTCTTTCTTCGCCTTGATGTTGATGAACGGCGTTGTCAATCTAGCTACTACTATTCCTTCTGCACCCGGGTATATCGGCACGTTCGATGCGCCTGGAATCGCCGTCTTGACCTTATACGACGTCGAGCTTGCATTGGCCACAGCCTATACGCTTGTTCTCCATGCGGCGCTCTGGCTACCCATCACACTTCTCGGAGTCTATTACATGATCAAGGAAGGTTTAGGCTGGTCCGACTTCGATCGAGCGACGAAACAAGTATCACAAGGAGAATCAGTTTCATGAATGTCGCCGTGGTTGGCGCTGGCATCGCTGGACTGTCGGCCACCTATGATCTGTTAGCTGCTGGAAATTCTGTCACTATTTATGAAGCAGATGACCACAGCGGCGGTCTGGCAGCTGGATTTCGCGATGAGAATTGGCAGTGGCCCTTGGAACATTATTACCACCATCTTTTTCGCCAGGACAAGGCGATCATCAACCTGGTTAGCGAGATTGGTATGGAGGACCAGCTCTTCTGGCCTCGTCCGATTACCTCGGTCATACATGATGGCCGGATAGTGCCCTTCGACTCGCCAAAGGCCTGGATTACATATCCAGGTTTTAACCTCGCTGACGTAGCGCGGTTTGGCCTTGTGAGCGCCTATTTGCGCTTCACCAATCCGTGGAAGGAACTTGAGAAACAAACGGCCGACGTGTGGCTTCGTCGCTGGTATGGAAACAAGATTTACGACACGGTCTGGAAGCCGCTGCTGATAGGAAAGTTTGGCCCCCATTACCAGGAGGCCAACATGGCCTGGATGTGGGCCAGGCTCCACGTAAGAAGCCCGCGCCTGGGCTATTTCAGAGGGGGTTTTCAATCCTTCGTCGACTCGCTGGTTTCGGCCGTGGAGTCACGCGGAGGCCGGATCGCTCTCGATAGCCCTGTAAGAGCTGTCGAATCCCTGGCGGATGGAACGCTGTCCTTGAGCCTGGATGCAGGGCATGATATCGTGGACCAATGCCTTGTCACGACCTCGCCCGCTTTGTTTAGTCGCATGGCGGATCAACTTCCCGGAGAGTACCTCGGCAAGCTAGGTGATTTGAAGAGTATGGGCGCCGTCGTCGTTGTTCTTGCCCTTAAGGCTCAGCTCATGAAGGAGACCTACTGGCTCAATATGCCAGCGAAATCACCCGACAAGAAAGGCGATGATATACCTTTCCTCGCTCTTGTTGAACATACAAATTACATTGACCGCAAATATTACGGCGGCGATCACATCATTTACTGTGGAGACTATGTCGTACCCAATCACGAATACTTTGACATGAGCGACCAGCAGCTTGAATCGTTGTTTGTCGGTCCCTTAGCGAGGATCAATGGTGAATTTAACACCAATTGGATACGTAAGAGCTGGGTATTTCGAACTCGGTATGCCCAGCCGGTTCCGGAGGTCAACCATTCGCAAAACATCCCGGATCTGCGTACTCCGATAAAGAACCTATACTTCGCCAGCATGAGTCAGGTTTACCCCTGGGATCGTGGGACTAATTACGCAGTGGAAATCGGGCGCAAGGCTGCTAGCATGATGATCGAAGGTTGATCATTGATTTGTAGGTGCTGACATCGGGCTAGCAGTGGATATAATCTTAGTCTGGAGGACATAATATGAAAATTATCGTAGTAGGAACCGGATTCGTAGGTCTCACGCACGCGGCTGTCTGCTCTGAGTACGGACATCAAGTCTACGCTTATGACATCGACGAGACTCGTATTGCCGCCTATCAGACCGCTCAGCGCGAGAACATTGAGAAATATGTGAACGAGCCTGGACTTGCCGCAATTATTGCCGAGAACCTCGATCGCTACATCTTCTTCACAACGGATATTACGGCTGAGATCCATGACGCTGACGTGATTTTTATGTGTTTAAACACACCTCCCAACTTGGACGGTTCGACCGATTTAAGCTACTACCTGAACGCTGTCCACCACCTCGGATCACTGCTCGCCAACCATGACTCATCGCATCGGGTATTGCTGGTCAATAAGAGTACTGTGCCGATAGGCTCAGTGCGCATGCTTCAACAGGTGCTAAATGAGCTCGGAGTAGAGAATTTTGGTGTCGCCTCAAACCCCGAGTTCCTTCCCCAAGGAAATGCTGTGGAATCGTCGCGCAAACCCGACAGAGTGGTGGTAGGCGCCGACACTGAGGAAGATTTGGAGATAATGCGACGAGTTTATCCCCAGTTCGTAAACCATGTTCGCATACGATACATCGAGACTACACCCGAGTCGGCCGAAGCCATTAAATATATGGCCAACTCATTGCTACTAACCTACATATCTTTTTGGAACGGCGTAGGGGGCCGGTTGGCCGAAACGTATGCCAATATTCTCATGGAGGATCTGAAACTGGGCGTAACCTCCGATACACGCATCAGCACATGGGGATCTTACGTTAGTAATGGCGCCGGAGGTAGTTGCTTCGGAAAAGATATCCAATCCTTGATTTACCAGCTGAACCAGAGCGGACGTTCGACGGATTTACTCCAGGCCGTATACAACATCAATGAGTACCAGAAAACGTATCTCATCGACCGGGCAGTGCACGAAGCCGGCTTCAACTTCAATAATAAATCGGTCGCCTTGCTAGGTCTGGCGTTCAAGAAACACACCAATGACATGCGTGATTCTTCGGCGCTGAAGGTAGTGGAATCGCTGCTTGCCCGAGGAGTATCCGCTATCCACGCCTACGATCCACTGGCAATGGACGAGGCCAAGCACTGGTTCAGTCCGGAACATAATCATTTATTCGAGCGTATCACGTACTACGAATCACCAAGAGAGGCGATTGAAGGAACAAATACTCTCTTCATCTCCACCGATTGGGAAGAATTTCGTGGACTCTCCGGAACTATCGAACGCACCGTTAAACCCCCTTATCTGATTATCGACGGAAGGCGAATGATTCCAGACTTTGATGCCCTGGTCTCCAAAGGTTATGAATACCTTTCGGTTGGAGGGCAACTGATGCAATCAATAACAGAGGGTGAAGAGAGTCAAAACGGCCAGAGATTGACCAGCGCTGATCAGAAGATACTTCGGAAAGCGATTTGAAGACCGTCACCTGGTGGGCGTATCGGTGCCCAAAGAGTAACTTATCCGGCGCCGGTCAGAGTTTCCCGCGATGGCACAATCTATTAGTGGGGGGAACGTCAACAACCTGGCCGATACTGCAACTATCTCGAGCGCAGGCTCCACTAATAATGGGTAAGGCTCCCATCCTTCCTGGAACGCTCGACGGCGTAACGAAACACCACGAGGGAGGTGGGGATTAAGACAATTGTGAATCCCAGCAGCACCAAGAGGTCAGGCATCAGCTCTGACCACGATGCCCCAGCTAGAAGGGAGAGCCTCATCGCCCTCACCGCGTAGGTTACCGGCACCATAGCGGAGAATACTCTTAGCCATGGTGGGAGGATCGCCACGGGATAGTAAATACCCCCAACCAGACTGGCAAACGAACTGAACAAAGCAGTAATCGCTTCGCCCCTCTTCACGACCATGATAATACCCGCGGCAATAATGCCGATACTTGCGAAGGCAAGGATTGACAGGATCAGGCTGACCAGAGCCCCGAGATAATTGGCTCCCTCGAGTTCTAGGGTGAAAAGCAGCGTACCAAGCAAAAGATAGATGATGACTCGAAAGGTCGTAAAAACGTAGCTCCAGGTAGCCGAGCCGATGACGATGATTGACACAGGCACAGGTGTCATAACCATTGCTTCTAGCGTTCCCGTCGTCTGAGATTGGCGCAGGGCTCTGGCAAAACCACCCAATCCCAACGTAAAGTATCCGTTGAAAGCGATGCCTATGATCACAAATGAGAAGTAATCGACATCATATTCATCCAGGTATGGAGAGGCAGCGGCTCCAAACAGTTCGGAGACGAAAAAGAAGGTGAAGGCGCTGAAGAAGATGCCGCTAAAACTTAGCAGAAAGGACAACCGGTAGCTCAACTCTGTTCTAAAGTCTCTTACCAGAAATGCCCAAAGCAATCGAAACATTCTGACTATCTCACCAATCCGCGCTCGAATACCTCAATTACTTACTACCTGGACCTCGTCTTCTTCGGCTGGTTCCTGCGCTGTAAAGTGCGCGAATACTTCTTCTAGACTCGGAGGGTGTCCTTCGATGCTGTAAACCGTCACCTGGTTATGGCGCAAACTGTCCAGCAGAGCTGTCAGAATGCCATCCTCCTCACCCGCCTGAAACAAAAGGTTCAGATGTCCATTTGTCGGCTCAGTCTCGACATCCGGTAGGAGATCACGAATCGACACCATCACCTCAGGATCCAACTGATCAACTCTCACGGCATAACGTTGCTGGGGTCTTAGCTGGCGACGCAAAAACGAAGGTTCGCCCACAACCTGAATCTGCCCTTGATGCATGACAGCTACCCGCTGGCACAAACTCTCCGCTTCGGCCAGATCATGGGTGATCAGAAAAACTGTTGCCGTTTCTTCGACGATTAGCTGGTTTATCAGTTCATGTAGCCGAGCAGTGGCCCGTGGATCAAGGCTCCGACTAGGTTCATCAAAAAATAGTAATTTTGGTTTGTGCAACAGGCTCCGGGCAATAGCCAGCCGTTGTTTCATACCGGTCGAGTAATTGCTGAATGGCTTATCTGCATCGGCGAGCATATCCACTCGTGACAACACTTCTCGAATGCGATCCTCGGCTTCGATCCCAAAGAGGCCGTGCATGGCGGCGAAAAACTCAAGATTTCTCCTGCCAGAAAGGCGCCAGTAGAAGCTGCGTTCATCTGATACGACAAGACCGACAGAGGCTCGAATACCTCGCGAATCTGAAAGGGGGAAACCGGCGACAGTCGCCGAACCTTTGGTCGGCGCGATTAAGGTGCAGAGCATCTTAACGAGCGTGGTTTTTCCGGCTCCATTTGGGCCTAGAAGGCCAAATAGCTCGCCCGAGCGGACAGTTAGGTCGACCTCGTTGACAGCCGTCGTGCCTGTTTGTGTGGCATTGCGTCGCCAACCTTTAGGGCTGTCATACCGCTTTGTCAAGTGTTTCGTTTCGATCGCGACATCCATTATCTTGTCGCAAGTCTATCGGCTAGATATCCATATTGCAACGTAGCAAGAAGAAAGTGATTTGTACAGCCTGCACGAATCCGCTTAGTACGGGCCCGGCATGTAACATTGCTGCCATCTTCCTTCGTTGGAACCAGGTAAAATCGTCTTCAGCTCGTCTCCAATGTGTTTCATATTTGCCAGGTGACGGGCTATAATTCGATGCCCATTACAAAGCAATCATGCACCAGCGGAGAATACGATGCACTTTCCAGTTAAAAAATCCAACCTTGCTAACGGCCTTACTGTCATTCTTAAGGAGATGCACCACGCTCCGGTAACTAGCTTCTGGGTATGGTATAGGGTTGGCAGTCGCAATGAAATACCAGGCATTACAGGCGCTTCGCATTGGGTGGAGCATATGATGTTCAAAGGCTCACCTCAGTTCCCCCAAGGTTCGTTGGATCGATTAGTCTCCCGAGAGGGCGGCCGGTTTAATGCCTTTACATGGATCGACTTCACCGCCTACTACGAAACCTTGCCCTCGAATCGAGTAGATCTTGCCCTTCGCATTGAATCGGACAGGATGACTAGCGCCATCATGACTGATGAGGCGGTAGAATCCGAGCGGACTGTCATCATCTCCGAAAGACACATGTATGAGAACAATCCCTCGTTTCTTCTCCGGGAAGAACTAGTCGGCGCCGCTTTCCGGGTGCATCCTTATCGCTACGAGACTATCGGCGATGAGATAGACCTCGAGACCATGACCCGAGAAGATCTTTATGGTCACTATAAGCGGTTTTATTCACCAGGAAATGCGACGGTCGTCGTGGCCGGAGATTTCGATACAGAGCCAATGATGACCCGTATCGAGGAGTTGTTCGGCGAGCTACCAGAAGGCGAGGTGATGCCCAATCTTAATAGACCCGAGCCGGAGCAACGGGGAGAAAAGCGTGTTGTCGTTCGCGGACCTGGCGATACGACATATCTGACGGTTGCTTTCAGAGCGCCGGAAGCTACCCACGATGATTTCTATCCTCTGGTACTGCTCAACGCCGCTTATGCCGGCGGTAGCAGCCTAGGTCTTTTCGGAGGTGGAACGACAAACAAGAGCTCCCGGCTTTACAAGGCGCTCGTTGCAACCGATTTAGCGGTAGCGGTCTCGGGCGCCATTGCACCGTCGATCGATCCATACCTTTATTCGGTAAACGCCATACTCCGCCCCGGCCGGTCTATTGATGAAGTTGAATCTGCTCTGCATAAGGAATTGGAGAGACTGGCCAATGAGCCCATATCACAGAACGAGCTGGAAAAAGCCCTTAAAAGAGCTCGAGTCCAATTCGTTATGGCTGGCGAAAGCGTTACCGGACAGGCTATGATGTTGGGTATGGCCGAGATGATCGCCGGCGACTTTAGCTGGTACGAGAACACGCTTGAGGCTCTCAACGAAGTCACATTACAAGACATCGAGCGTGTTCGCGAGAAATACTTACGATCTAAGAATCGCAACGTTGGTATTTACGAACCAGTTGGGAATGGCCACAATACAGCCGAAGGGGAGATAGCTTCAGGGTGAAAACAATTTCGAAATGGGTTTTCGCTGGTGCGCTGCTCTTTCTGACAGTAGGCTGTGATCTAAACGAACCACAGGACCAGGAGTCGACTTCTTTACCCCAGAAAAAAAAGACCGAGGCGCCTGAGTCGAGTCCAACGACCGAGGCCAGTGAATCGGATCAGTATGATGTCAAGCAGGATGACTTTCGCAATGCGAATGCCGACGTCCTCCATGTTCGGGCTACACAAGCGAAAGACGGCTCGTGGACTTTCCACGTCACTGTTCTCCATCCTGACACTGGCTGGGAGGATTACGCCGATGGGTGGGACGTGGTCACGGAAAAGGGAGAGATCCTCAAGATATCTAGCGAAGATACATTCACGCGCCTACTACTGCATCCGCATGAAGATGAGCAGCCATTTACACGAAATCAAGGGGGAATCGTTGTGCCACAAGATATTACCAGGCTAACGGTTCGCGCTCACGACATCGTCGACGGATTTGGAGGGGTGGAGGTAAAGGTAGATCTGTCGGTCGCGTCTGGTCCGGATTTTGTGGTAGAGAGAGATTAGGCGATCGGCAGTAACTTTGACCGCAATCTTATTGTTTCGAAGTCATTTTAATATTCTTAGCGATAGTCAATAATGTCCAGCAATAGCGATCTCATCAACGATTTCAAGACCCTCAACGACATCGCGAATACGCTGAACCAGGCCGTGGATGTGCATGGTGCGCTAAATGATTCCTTGGCCCGGTTGGTCCAGATTATGAGATTAGATGCTGGATGGATCTTCGTGCGCAATCCAGGGTCAACGGACCTCTGGTGGGGGCCTGGCTATCAACTCGCTGCCCACTACAATCTACCTCCGGCAATGAATCTGGAGAATCCGGAAGCATGGAAAGGCGGTTGCGACTGCCAAGGCTTCTGTAATACGGGCACTTTAGATAAAGCATATAACGAGGTCCGTTGTAGTCGTCTCGCGGATCTGAGCGACGGCAGAGGTGGTTTACGCGTTCACGCTTCCGCTCCCCTGGTTTCCGGCGATCAGGTGCTTGGTATTCTAAACGTAGCTGCCCCCACTTGGGATGCTTTTAGTCCACGAGCACTCGTTCTACTGACAAACATTGGAGCACAGATGGGCGCCGCCCTCGAAAGAGCACGCCTATACGACTTGCTAAAGGAACGACGGATCCACGAACAGGCTGCCTTATTAGAATTATCCAATCAGCTTCTAAATATGTCGGAGCTGGACGACCTTGTCCATTATCTTGTAGCAGAAACCCGAAGGTTGCTGGTCGCCGATGCATGTGCCTTATTGTTGCCCGATCAGAATGAAGAGAATCTGATATTCCGCGCATCTAGTGGATGGCTGAGCGATCCAGTGACTGAAGGACGTAAAGTACCGGCTGACGAACAAAGTCGCTCCGGACAGGTTATGCTCTCTCAGAGACCGCTGACGCTCAACCTTGAAGATGGAAGCGCTGAAATATCGAAGTGGACGGTAGAGTGGGTCGAGGCGGAGAAGTTTAAAGCTATCGCCATCACGCCCTTAATCATTCAGGGTCGGTCGATTGGCACTCTCGTCATACAGTCAAGAGAGGCCAGGAATTTTTTAGAGGATGAGATTCGTTTCTTGCAACTGCTGGCGAACCAGGCAGCAATTGCCATAGAAAAAACCCGTCTCCATCGAGACGATTTAGCAAGACAGCGGATGGAGGAAGAGCTAGCCATTGGTAGACAGATCCAGTTGAGTTTGCTGCCCAAATCATGTCCATCGGTTGAGGGGTGGTTATTCTGTGACGCCTACAAGGCAGCCCGCCAGGTTGGTGGTGATTTTTACGATTTCTTCGAATTACCGGATAAGCCCGGTCGAATCGGATTAGTCATCGCCGATGTCTCAGACAAGGGTGTGCCGGCAGCCCTGTTTATGGGCGTAAGTCGCACGCTAATCCGGAGCGCAGCTTTAAGCGGTTTGGGCCCGGCATCTACGCTTCAAGAGGCGAACAAACTGATCTTGGCTGAATCTGAGTCAGGTCTCTTTTTAAGCGCTTTTTACGGCATATTGGATACCAACAGTGGACAACTGACATTTTCCAATGCCGGGCACAATCCACCACTTTTGTACAGCGCTTCTGACGGGATATTTACAAATCTAACGACGAAAGGGATCGTTCTTTGTGTACTGGACGAGATCTCGCTAGAAGAGGGACAGGTCAAAATCAGTTCTGATGATGTGATAGTCTTCTATACGGACGGGATTACCGAAGCTATCAACGTGGATTATGAAGAGTTTGGCCAGGGGCGATTACGTGATGTAGTGGCTAGCACCGCAACGGGATCTGCCGCCGTGATATTGAATGCTATCGTTGACGCGGTTGAGGAATTTTCCGGTGATCAGGATCAGACCGATGATCAGACGCTATTTGTTGTCAAAAGGTTGGGCGTTAAGACAGTTGAATAAAAAGAGAATTGAGTGGTTCAGGTAGCGATTGGCTCGTGTCAGTACGAATGGTATTATTTTAAGTACGGGCGTTCCGCATTTCGGTCCCTGTGATTTATCAGTACAAACGATGCCAGCAATCGATCGCCATCGTCATCATTAACGGATGAGCCACCACTCTCCCAACAAAGAGGATTATTGGAGATAATATGCTTGACAATTCTTTTCCCGGCCCTGAGACAATTCACCGATTCGAGCTTGACAACGGAATTACGGTGCTGATTTATGAAAATGAAGCATCTCAATCTATTGTCGTAGATGGGCTGATTCGAGCTGGCGCCCTTGTTGAGACTCGAGTTAATGCTGGATTGGCCAACTACACGGCTGAGATGCTGATGCGGGGCACCAAGAACCGATCATTTGAAGAGATCTTTGAGGAGATTGAATCCGTAGGAGCCACCGTCGCCTTTAGCGCAGGCAGGCACGACACTGATTTATTTGGCACCTGCCTCGCCGAGGATCTTGATCTTATACTCGGAATCATGTCAGATTCATTGCGCTCGCCTGTATTCCCGGACATGCAAGTCGAGAGAGTAAGAGGTGAAATTGCCGCGAGCTTACAGATGCGGGCTAACGATACGAGTCAGATGGCAGCCTTGAATTTTAGGGAGCTCCTCTATAAAGACCACCCGTATGGAAAGAGTATTGAAGGATACCTGGATTCTATCCAACGGGTAGAACGGGGCCATTTGGCCAAGTATCATGACCGGTACTATGGACCAGAAGGGATGATCATCACCCTTGTTGGCGCAGTAGAGCCTGAGGCAACACTGGCTAAGGTCCAGGCAGCCTTTGGTGATTGGAATACGAATCAGGAATCGATGCCCGATGCTCCTGAGGCGAAACGACCCGAATCGATGCTGCGAACGCACTTTGAGATGCCTGACAAAACCCAGTCCGACATCATGCTCGGTGTCCCCGGTCCGCCGAGATCGGCGCCTGATTACTTGGAGGCGAGCATGGCCAACACCATTCTGGGTGTCTTTGGCATGTACGGCCGTCTTGGAAAAAATGTACGTGAATCTCAAGGATTGGCATATTATTCATTCAGCAGGTTATTCGGAGGACTCGGTCCATCACCATGGTACGTGAGCACCGGCGTTTCACCGGATAAGGTTGAGGTGGCGCTTGACAGCATTCTTCACGAGGTAGGTCGCATAATCGAGGAACCGATCCCAGAGGATGAATTGGCTGACAGCTTGGCATTTCGGACAGGTGCCCTCCCTGTTAGCCTGGAAACGAACCAGGGTATTGCTAGCGTAATCACGGACATAGAGCTTTATGATCTTGGGTTGGATTACCTTCATAAACTGCCTAGTATGCTCTATTCAATGACGACGGATTCCATTCAGGCGGCAGCGAGACATTATCTGAGCGTCGAAGAGATAGCGATCGCCATTGCCGGACCATAGGGTAGTAGTACAAATGATAGGGACGAGTGACTGGGATTTCCTCTCTATAGGACCTCGATAATAAGCTCAGAATGAAGTTAAGTTCAGGAATCGACATGATAGAAATAGCCCGAATTGAACGGGCTATGATGCGCCATGGAGATCGCTTTTTTCGGCGTTTTTTCACTGAGCAGGAGATACACTTCTGCCAGGGACGTCCTGCAAGGCTCTCCGGTCGTTTTGCCGTTAAAGAAGCTGTGGCCAAGGCGCTAGGGACAGGGATTGGAGAGTTCAACTGGATCGATATTGAGGTCGTTTGTGACGGGCTTGGTAAACCCGAGTTGGTACTTCACAATACGGCTCGTGATACAGCATCAGCTCAAGGGCTGGTCCAGTGGTCAATCAGCATATCGCATACTGAAACCCATGCTATTGGTCTGGCTGTTGCGATCGGTGAACAGGTGTAATATGTCCACCTGGAAGGCAGACGATGGTAGCTTGATAAATTACGAAATTTACGGCAGCCTTTTTGGAAAGGAATCGGTTCTTCTGCTTCACGGGCTTCTTGGTTCCATAAGTAGTCAATGGAGAGGATTTATCGACCCGCTGGCATCTAAATACCGGGTCCTTCTGGTTGATCTTAGGGGGCACGGTCGTTCAGAGAATGCTGACACAACCTTGAATCCTGACCGCGTCAGGCGTGATATTGAGGGATTGCTCGATTATCTTGAGGTTGAGTGGCTGCATGTTGCCGGCTACGACTTCGGTGGCTACCTTGGCCTGATGCTCCATCTAAACCAATCTGAACGCGTCAAATCGCTCATCATGCACGCGACCAAGTTCTACTGGCCAGAGCATACCATGAATCGAATGAGGAAAAACCTAGATCCCGACTATTTGAGCGCCAAGGTTCCAGGATACGCGAACCAGCTGGTTGTCGAACATGGCGCCAACCGGTGGCGGTCGTTGGTTCGACAATCGGCCGACCTGGTGACCTATATCTCCATGAGCGGGATTACGGAAAACATGGCAACTCTTTCAAAATGTCCGACGCTCGTGTCTGTAGGCGATCGAGACGAGATGATCCCCGTGGCAGAAGCCTTGCGACTAAGTCGTGTGATTAAGCGGGGTGCTCTGCTTGTTCTCCCAGGCGTGAGTCATTCTTTCCACGCCGCCACGGCTCAGGCATTAATACCGTCAATGCAATCATTTCTAACCTCGACCGGATCATCTTGGTCAGAGAGAAACATATGAGAGAAGAAGGATTGACCCACCCTGCGATGTACCATCTATCGCCTGTTTGGACGCACCTATCGGATATCGTCGTTGACCGAGCGGAAGGCTGTTATTTGTACGACAGAAATGGAGACCAGTACCTTGACTTCACTAGCGGCATAGGCGTTACGAACACGGGCCATTGCCATCCAAGGGTGGTTGGGGCCATACAAGAGCAGGCCGCAAGACTAATTCATGGACAAGCAAATATCGTCTATAGTCCTGCCGTTCTAGACCTGGTTGAGAAGCTAAAGCCAGTCGTACCCGCCGGCCTTGACGGCTTTTTCTTCAGTAATAGTGGAGCCGAAGCGGTCGAAGGAGCGATTAAGCTAGCGCGCCACGCCACAGGGCGGCCGAACGTTGTCGTGTTCCAGGGATCGTTTCACGGCCGGACGAACCAGACGATGGCCATGACAACCAGCAAGACCATTTATCGAGTTGGCTACCAACCACTGACTGCCGGCGTATTTGTTGCCCCTTTCCCCAATAAACATCGCTACGGTTGGGATGATGCGAACACCGTTTCCTTCTGCCTGAACGAACTTGAATTTCTTTTACTCAGCCAAACTGCACCGCAGGAGACGGCAGCGATGATTATCGAACCTGTACTTGGTGAGGGTGGTTACATCCCACTACCCCCAGATTTTTTGCAGGGAGTTCGAGATATCTGTGATCGCCATGGGATATTGTTGATCCTGGATGAGATTCAGAGTGGATTTGGCAGGTCTGGAAGATTTTTTGCCCTTGAACATTATGACGTCAGGCCCGATATACTCGTCATGGCCAAAGGGCTTGCTTCTGGTTTACCTATGAGCGCTATCGCGGCCCCATTAGATTTGATGAAGCGCTGGACAATAGGCACTCATGGGGGTACCTACGGTGGCAACCCCGTGGCCGCGGCCGCAGCCTCTGAAACTATCCAGGTCATTCTCGAAGAAGGACTCCTTCAAAACGCATTGGATCGAGGTCGTCAGCTCATGGATGGGTTGGAGGAAATGCAGGGACGGTGGCCGTTTATGGCCGATATCCGCGGCCTTGGACTAATGGTTGGTCTCGAAATCGGCGTGCCCGGTCGTGGTCCGGACCAAGATCTGACCAGCCGGATCCAGGCCAAATGTCTGGAATACAAAATGCTGATCTTGACTTGTGGTACATTTGGTAATGTCATCCGCTGGATCCCTCCACTGGTCGTAACTGAGCAACAGATTGAAGATAGCCTTGTCATTCTCGAGGAATCAATTGAGGAGCTGGTAGAAACCTAGTTTCCATCCTCAATCGGAATTAGAGTCTGTTTTCAGTGGCTGATCGTAAGCAAAAACCCACCGCTTATTACTTTATCCTTGCGCACGATATATAGACCCGATCAAGAACATTGATGAGAAGAACATTGCTTGCCATACTTGCACACCCCGACGATGAATCTTACGGCATCGGCGGAACATTAGCGAGATACGTAGATGAAGGGGTCGACGTCCATGTTGCGATCGCCACCGATGGCGCTGCCGGTTCTATCGATGAAGACTGGCAGGGCGATCGCTCGAAGCTCGTAGAGGCGCGCTATGCGGAACTAAACGCCGCAGCCGAGGTTCTCGGCGTGACCCTCCACCGGTTCGGCTATCGAGACTCCGGCTATGTTGGAGATCAAGCCAATCAGAATCCGGCCGCGTTTATCAATGCCAACGAAAACGAAGCCGTTAATCGGGTGATCGATCTATTTCGCGAGATTCGCCCTGATGTTGTCATCACCCACGATGAAACAGGTGGCTACTTCCATCCGGATCATATTCAGTGTCATAACATCACGACCTCCGCTTTCCAGGCCGCTGGAGAATCCAGGAATAACGGCGGATCTGCTCCAGAGCTCTACCAACCCGGTCGTCTGTATTATACGGCTTTCTCTAATAGCTGGGTGAGAGTTGTCATGTTCTTGATGCGCCTTAGAGGCGTCGATCCCACCAGAGCGGGTCGAAATCAGGATATTGACTTCACCCGAGTTGGCGTCCCTCCTGAGACAATCACCACATCAATCAACTACACCAAGTATTGGGAAGTAAAACGTATGGCGAGCTCGATGCATGGTAGCCAGGGCGGCGGAACTAGCTTCAGCCGAATCTTTCCAGCCTGGTTCCAGAAGAGGGTTTTTTCAAAAGAGACATTTATTCGTGCCTATCCGCCTGTGTCCGAGGGATATCACGAGAAAGACCTCTTTGCGTCGCCTTTTCCCTAGCCATATCCGGCGATCGAGGCCTGGCTTTTGAGAGATTAGCTAGCTGTTACCTTCTAGTTTTCGCTACCGACGGCGGGGAGGAACGTCTGGTGCAAATACGGGGCATAAATGTAATTAGCTGTGAGGATCTCTTCGCCTTGCTGCCCGCCGAGAGCATAGATCCGAGTCTCGACATTCGTCACGCCGAGACTATGCCAGGAAAAAGCATCACCTAACATCGGCATCTCGAACTCTTTCCAGGAAGATGAATCAATATCGAATACTTCGCCGAAGAGTACATCGCTGTCGATACCACCTCCGAAAACCAGTAAGCGATCATTTCCTAGCACGGCTCCCCCAGCCCGCGAGCGAGGCGCTAGCATATTGGGACAGTCGATCCATTCTTCTTCTGACGGTTGGTAATATTCGCAGCTGTCCAGTTCCTCGGTTCCGTTAAAACCTCCTACAACATACAGCCCGGTAGTAAGCACGCCCCCAGTCGCATCGGCGCGAGCCTCCCCCATCGACGCCAACTGCTCCCATTCGTCTGAGCTAGGGCTGTAGATATAGACATCTGCTGCGTAGGTCTCACCATCCCATCCGCCGATAACATACAATCGTCCGTTGTCGACCAAGGTCAAGCCACCAGCTAGCGGCTTTGGTAACCGAGCAACAGGTCGCCAGGCATTATTGGCCGGACTGTATGCTTCGACGACGGAGGTTGGTTGGCCGTCGGCTAATCGACCACCGGGAACATAGATTTCACCAAAAAGAACGGCGGCGCTGGCGTCGGCTACGGCGGTAGGTTTCGAGGCGGCCGACCGCCATCGACCACTCCCGGTCTCGAAGATATCGACCAGGTTTACAACGCCAGCATCAACTTCCCCCCCAATCTGGAATAGCTCTAGACCAACCGCCACGAGGGCCATGTTCGTCCTCTCTCTCGGCAAAGGCTGCGCGACGAGCCAGTCGCTATCACCAATTGGTTGCTCTATATCGGCGTTTGGTGTGCCATCAATACTGTCGCTCTCTAATCCATCGTTCCTTCCGGTCAATTGCGGTCCAAATAGCACGCCAATGAGTAGTACAACAATTAAGAGCAGGCCGATGGAAATTAGTCGCCAATGTGTGGTTGGGCCGGGAGACATGTCTGAGAGCTCTCCCGCCAACTCATCGCTCTCGCTAGCTATTGATGGCTCAGATAGCGCCTCTGCAAGTTCAGTCTCTTGGTTCGCATCCTCTTGGACCCCAGGGACCGTTAACAAGCCTTTTTGAATCGCAACGGTGATCGCCTCAGTTCGCGAGGAAACTCCGAGCTTAACATAGATATTTCGCAGGTGAACTTTGACGGTATTGTGACTAATACTCAGGTCACGGGCGATTTCCCTGTTGGTTGAGCCGTCCGCCAGACGTCCAAGAACAACAAGCTCTCTTTCGCTAAGGGATTCTCCAGCCTCTGCCATAGTTGTTGATTATAACCAGGGCACTTATTGGCGGCGAGTCAGGGTTACTGCCTACTCAGATGTACTCGTAGGTGTACTCGTTATCACAACCGTGCTAGTGATAACCACTGTCGGTGTGGGTGTTGCTTCCAAACAGCCAGTACGGGCCTGTTCATGTTGCTGGTTCAGGGCTGCGTTCGTATCGAAAAGCAACGCTTCGAAATAGAGTTCTTCCGCCGGACACCACTCCATCGATGCTGAATAAATATCACCGTAGGCGATCAAAGATTCATACAACCTGGTACACGAATCCTGGTAATAGGGAGCTGCTGAGCAAAGACCGCGGAAAAAGTATATCGCTTGGCCCCAATCCACCCCGAAATATCCAATTCCCAATAGGTATAACTCTGCCCATGTACGATAATCATCGACTTCCTGTGGTAGATCGCCCAATGCCTCGGCTTGAGAGATGTAGAAGAGACCCAGCTCTATCTGGTCACCTTGCATCAAATCCAGACCGAGGTTTATGCTAGCATTGAAAAGCATCTTGTCGGTATCGCTTCTGCTGTAGTTAGGAAAGCGGACCTGGAATGCGGCAAGCTCCGTAGTGGCCGAGAGCCATTGTTCACCCTGATAGAGCCTCTCTAGCTCAGAGAACAAGGAAGCAGGATCGGCCTCATTGTTCAATGAGGAGGTCGGAGTTGGAGGTGGTCGACTCGTTGCGGTTACCTCAGGCGTTAAGCTTTGAGAAAGGCTAGATCGAGCTACCTCTCGAAGTTCAGTGGCTCCACTGTAATCAGGACGTAGATCAATAATCCAGTCCAGTCGCCTCAGTGCTAGCTCGAAGTTACCCTCGTTGACGTCCTCCCGTGCCAGGGACATCTGCTTTTCCAGCTCGTCAAAAAGTGCGCGCTTTTCGTCTTCTATTCGTTCTTCTTCTGCTCCTTGCCACGCAGTGTAGAAAACAAGGCTATAAGTTGCCAGAAGGATCGCCGAAACGATAAAGGCGATGCCAAGAACAGCCAGTATTCGTCGACGTCTGTTCTTTCCCTCCTGGGAAGCCGTACTCTTTGTGTCTTTCATCCCTTCTGTTTCTTGATTACGGTTAGCGGGATCCATTTAAGGTATCGGAACCTAATGCCAACATCCTTCGGTAAACTGTTACAGTCTTGACGGCAATCTGTTCCTGGGTGTAGTGGTCCAGCACGCGTTGTCGACCTTCTTGTCTAAGACTGGTCAGTAATTCCGGGTCCTGTTGCAGCGTAAGGAGATGTTTTCGGAGAGCATTTACGTTGTCCTCAGGAAACACCAGTCCTGCGGACCCAATCACATTAGGAATTTCACCGCTGCTTGACCCTATCACCGCGACCTCACATGACATCGCTTCGACAAGAATGCGGCCAAATTGCTCCTTCCAGTTGGGCAACGTTCGCGACGGCACAACTAGAACGTCTAGCTGCCCCAGGTAAGCAGGCATGTCGTTTGAGCGAACGGTCCCATCGAAGAAAACCCTGTCTGCTATCCCATAAGCATGCGCCAGCTGCTCTAGATGTGGGCGTTGAGGTCCGTCACCGGCGATGTGCAAGCGCCAGATGCCTGGCAATTCTGCTACCGCCTCTAGAATAAGGTCTATACCTTTCTCTGGCACCAACCTGCGCGCCGCCGAGCCAATTACAAACGCCCGGCCCATATCTTGTCGCTCTGTCGCCCGAAATATATCCGGACGAACGCCGAATTGCGGAATGACCTCGGACGGACCCTTGTATCCCTTCTCGCGCCAGACCTTCACCGAAGCGTCGTTGCCCATAATAGCGAAATCGACCTTTTTTAGGACCTGTTTCTCCACCACGCTGAAAGGAAATGGGTAACTCTGTTTGATGTTTTGCCATGAGAAGAATAGGCTTTTAGCGCCTACTCCATGGGCGTGGCGGACGCCCAACCAAGTCGCCAGATTGTACGGCTCTTCATCCATATGAAGGATGTCTGGTCGAATGGTCTGCAAACGGTGTTTCAACTTCGGGTAATAGTGAAGGTGAAACTGACCGTTCAACCTTATTGGATCGACTAACAACTGATAGCCCTTGGTATGGCTTCGCTCAAGCCGGATTTCCCCTGCTGGATCACGCCATGCAGGAGGTACAATCACCACGAGCTCGATGTCGTCAAATTTAGCAAGTGCTTCGAGTTTCGTCTGGTATGCTCCAACGAGACATGCCTTTGAAACCATTAGAACGCGCATAATTTATCGGGGGACTGCGAAGGAAATTAGGTGGTGTCCGCTCATAAGATGATTGCTTTATCGCGATTAATACGCTACCAATCCATTAGCTAATGGTCGCATGTTCGCTGCACCGTATCCGTGAGTTCTAGGCCAAACGAAGTTGGCGATTTTACCCCTGGTTGGAAACAGCTCCACAACTGCCCATGCCATAGTTTTCGTGCCCTCTAGCCCGTTGACACGGGATCGTATTTTGCTATACTTGCCCTGTTTTGACAACATCACGTCAGAGTGTAATTGATATGTCTTCAAGCCATCGCCCATCCGTTAGCGGATGGGCGATATTGTTGTTTGTGATAATCATCGCAGCTGTTCTTCGCTTCTGGCAATTAGGCGACATCCCATCTGGCCTCTATAGGGACGAAGCTGCAAATGGCCTTGACGCGTTGGATGTGATCGAGGGGCGTCGTGAGGGAGAAAGCCCATTCTATTTCGCCACGAATAATGGCCGTGAGCCTCTCTATATTTATCTAACCGCACTTTTCGTCGGCGCAATTGGCCAGTCAGCTGAGTCCGTCCGCCTCGGAGCTGCCGTCATCGGAACGATAACGACTATTTTCCTGTACTTGCTGGCTGAGGCATGGTTCAACAAGCGGACTGGCATACTTTCTGCCTGGGTTTGGGCAATCACCGTCTGGCCTCTCCATCTGAGCCGAATCGGATTGCGACCGATACTCCTCCCAATGATGATGACCATGACTTTATGGGTGGGAACCCTGGCCTACCGCAGCCAGCGAGATGGTCATTCCAATAATTGGCTCTGGTTGTTGAGTGGCATTTTCTATGGAGCTAGTTTCTATACGTACTTGGCTGTACGATTTACACCTTTTTTGCTTGCCGCCATTATCATCTACCTGGTTATCACCAAGAGGCACAAACCTTTGTGGCCTGGAGTTTTATGGTTCGCTCTGGGTGCATTCATCACTCTAATACCATTGATTCTGCTTGCCGTTCAGCAGCCTGGGCTTGTCGCCGGTCGTTTAGACCAAGTATCGGTATTGAATCCCGAGGTTAACGATGGATCTGTGGTCGGTACACTCTTGGAGAATATCTGGCTAGCCTTAGGCTTGTTCATCATCAAGGGCGATACCATTGTGCGCCATAATCCATCAGGCAGAGCCCTCTTTGACATATTCATGCTAATCCCGTTTTTGATCGGCTTGGTATGGTGTTTTCGGAACTGGCGACGACCGGCAGCAGCAACGCTGATCCTCTGGATCGGAATCATGCTAGGTCCCACGATCCTTGCCGAGGACACGCCACATTTTCTGCGCGCCGTAGGGATATTGCCGGCCGCGGTAATGCTGCCGGCGATTGGCTTGTCGCAATTATGGTCGTGGTCTAAACTACCGTCCCATTTGGGCAAAGTGCTTGTTATTGGTCTGTCACTGGCAAGCCTTGGTTTAACAATCAAAGATTATTTTGTCGACTATGGTCAGGACGAAGTAACCGGGTACTGGTTTGAAGACGCTGCCAGGTCATTGGCGGACGAGGTAAATGAGGACACCGTTAGCGGAAAAATCTATCTGGATCGCCGTTACTGGGACGGATGGCCATCAGTCCGATTTCTAGTGGATTCGTTTGATAATATCAACCTCTTCCGGCCAGAGGAGCTACCTCCCGAAACGATAGGCCAGCCAGCTGTCATCTACGCCTGGCCACATGAGCATTTAGAGCAAACGGCATCAGCCATTATCTCACCAGCGATCGTCGGCGCTGAGGTGGGCGATCTGGCACAAGGTGACCTTGATTCGGAACCTTACCCCATGTACATTCGTTACAATGTACGTGATCCCATTGGCTGGCCAAATTTGGCTAGCTTTGACAATGCCATACAATTGCGGTTTGCTAAGGTAACCGAGGTTGGTGACAGTCAACTACAGGTAGACTTATATTGGACGACGCAAGGCCTGGTTGATAATTCAGTCACCACATTCGTTCACTTGACCGAGGGTGACAAAGCGGTCGCTCAAAGTGATGGCATCCCGGGAGCAGGCTATTGGCCAAGCCAGTGGTGGAGACCGGGATTGACCATACTCGACCGGCATATTCTAGAATTTGAAGATGATTATAGTGAAGAAAGACAACAAATTCGGATAGGTCTATACGACTCCATAACGTTTGAGCCGCTATATGTATTAGATTCAAACGGAAATCCTATTGGCGAGACCTGGACATTGCAATAAAACCGGTGGGAGAGCAGGAAGAGGAAACAGATAATGCGTGGAATACGATTGATTCCATTAATCATCCTGATGTTTATGAGTGTAGGCTTAATTATACTTTCAGCCGACGGATCTGTATACGCGCAGGGTGAGAACCTGATAACTAATTCAAGTTTCGAAGGGTTATACGATAGCTATGTCCCCGAAACGCCACAGGAACAGGCGGATTGTTCCCTAGGTGTCTGTAACACCGCCCAAATGCCTTGGGGTTGGAAACCTTGGTGGGTCAAGGAAAGACCCACCGATGTAAATCCTGAATATAAGCCAGCGGAAGCCAACGCACCTGGTAATCGAGTCAATTCCGGACAGAGAGCCTCGCAGTATTTCTCCTTCTGGAGTACCCATAAGGCAGGCTTGCGTCAGACCGTGACCGTTCCTCACAATGCCCTGGTTGAGTTTTCAATTTTGGGGCAGGCTTGGATGACTGAGTCGGATTCATCGCTGGTCTCTGATTATTCAGGTTCTGCCAACATGCGAGTTGGCATTGATCCGTCTGGAGGAAGCAACCCATATAGCCCGTCTGTCGTCTGGTCAGAATATAAGCATCCTTTTGATTCTTACCAGCCTTTTTCAGTGCGTGCCCAGGCTCAAGGCGAAACAGTGACTGTGTTCACTTTTTCGGCGCCAAGCGTTAATCCAAACAGCCCGGATTATGGATTTAAGCACACCGACATCTACTGGGATGATGCTTCATTGATCGTCGTCGGGGCAGGATCGGCTGCTCCTGTAGCTCCGCCATCATCTGGCGATGGTACAGGAAGTACCGTCCCTGTTGCCGTTCCTCGCTACGTACCAGTCCCAACATCGACGCCAGACGCGGAAGGCGTGATATACACCGTAGTTCAATCAGGCGACTCGCTGTGGGCAATATCTGCTCGCGCGGGATTCAATATAAATGAATTTCTTGAACTCAATGAGATATCGAGAGACCACGTTATCAGAAGTGGGGATCTGTTAATCACCGGATTTGGCGATCCCCCGGGAGCGGAGGTAGAAAGTGAAGGTGACGAAGCATCGTCGGCCGATTCCACAGAACAGGAATCAGAGGCGGATTCAGAGCCCACAGCCACGCCGCCACCGATTCCGACACAAACTGGACCAACCTTAGCTGAGCAAGAAGTAACCGGCGGGATAATCTGCCTTTCAGCCTTTGATGACGTCGATCAGGACACGGTTCACGACGAGATTGAATCGCTACGTTCCGCTGTGGCGATTACCATTTCTGACGGCGAGCAGGTAGTCAGCAATTACATCACAGACGGAGAGTCCGAACCATTTTGCATCGCAGGTTTAAAAACTGGTAGTTATCGTGTTACCCGGTCCAGCATACCAAACGAAGCATTAACCACACCCGGCGATTACGCGGTCGCCGTGGCTGAAGACATCGCCATTGATATCGAATTCGGCAGCTATCTCTCTGAAAACGTGCTTGCTTCGTCTTCTTCGGACAGCGGGACAACGACCCAAGCTGAAGAAGATTCGATGGCCGGTGGGACGGGCGCACTCGTAGAAGAAACAGACGATCCCCTCAGTGGGCTCATCATCGTCGGCATCGTCGTCGCGGTGCTGCTGCTCGCTGGTATCGTAATCCTCATCTTGAGTAAGCGTCGCGCCACGACCTAGTTGTTAACGGTCCCAGTCGTAAGGAATTTATTATTATGAATCGTACTATACGAGGCTTTCTTCTGGCGTTTGTCTTGATCAGTCTACTGTTTGGCTTAGAAGCAGGCACGGCTGAAGCGGTAGAGAACCTGCTACTGCAAACAAACCTGCTTCAAAATCCAAGCTTCGAAGAACCATACAGCAGTGGCGTTGCCCAAGGCTGGGGTCGCCAGCACGAAGATTACAATTCCAATCCTAAACCCGCGAACTGCGGCGATTATTACACCGTCTTGCCGAGCTGGTCGCCGGAATTGGCGACAGGTTCGCTGATTCTTGACGGCGGCCGGTCGCAGCACATCGGAAATCAGTTTGATACTTGGCGCGCGGTTGTCATGCAGGATGTTACCGTCAATCCCGGCTCTACCTACAGATTCTCATTCTGGTCGACCGGCAGAGCCTCAAATGATCAGTATCCTGCGCCATCAGATGGTGCGGTGAATTTGGGAGTCCGGGGGGGAATAGATCCCAACGGCGGCGGCAGCATGCTCTCAGGCAATATCGTCTGGGGTGCTTCTGGCTCACCACACATGAGTGGCGGGAACGGAAACTGGCAACAATTCTCAGTCGAGGCAACTGCCGCTACGAATAAGATCACGGTGTTCGCCGAAGCCAACAACGGAGGCGCGAACAACTGCCGTTCGCACCTTGATATCTGGTTTGACAAAGCCGAACTGGTCGAGGCAGGACCACCTCCGACAAACACACCGCCACCTCCACCTCCACCGCCTCCAGTCCCGGTTGTGACCAACACGCCAGTCCCACCTCCACCGACTCCAACATCGGATGTTCCTCCGACCGAGACTCCGGTCCCGACCGATATACCAACCAATACTCCCGAGCCGCCCATTGGTGGCGAGATTTGTGCCAATGCATTTGCCGACGCGAACCAAAATGGGGTTCACGATCCTGATGAAGGATGGATGGCAGGCGTTACCTTATCTCTCATTCAGAACGAGCAGATACTCGAGACAGGTGTGTCAACCGGTACTGAAACGGCCGTGTGCTTCATAAGTCTTTCTGGCATCTATACGGTTGCTCAAACCGTGCCCCGCAATCTTGAGCTTACGAACGCCCCAGTAAGCAATCCAATCGAGGCGATCGATGGATCGTCGCACTATGTGCCTTTTGGTAGCTGGTTTTCCTCGGATACCGGTGGGGAAAATGTCGCCGAGGTAACACCAGAAGATAGTGGAGAAGTTCAAGACCCGACAGAGCAAGAAGATAGCAGCTCGGGCGAGGATAATGGCCTCAACTGGCTGGCCATCATTGGATTAGGGGCTATCATCCTGGCCATCATTCTACTCGCCGCGCTGATCGTTATCTTATTAAGACAACAAAACGCCCAGTGAGATAATTTTGTCGCTTGCGAGAGCTGACAAGCTTGCGACAAAAAACCGGAGACGCCTTCGCAAGCCGGCGATGAGTGCATCACAATTTGAGGCTTTCATCCAAAAACTTGGACGCCGACTTGAGCCGGCAAATCTATATCTGGCGGCTGCACTGGTCATCTCGATCATCGCCGCCTGGCCTCTGATCAGTGAGCCCGGATTTTTAAACACTCGAGGGGGAGGAGACAGCCCATTCCTGCTGCAGCGAGTACAGCAGTTAGGCATCGCTCTTGCCGATGGTCACTTTCCAGTTCGATGGATGCCGGATGCCGGATACGGATACGGCTACCCGTTCTTCAACTACTACGCCCCGCTATCGATTTATTTAGCCACCGCTCTGAACTTCCTTGGTTTTGGGCTGGTTTGGGCTATCAAGATAGCCCAACTTCTCGGATTTATCGTCGCCGCCTGGGCGATGTTCTCGCTCGGCCGGCGATGGATGGGAAGCAACTGGGCTGGGTTGTTGGCCTCGGCCACATACACGCTGGCTCCTTTCCACATGGTCAATGTCTATGTGCGGGGAGATTCCCTGGCCGAATTCTGGGCGATGGCATTCTACCCTTTGGTCATCCTGCTTGCGGATACTCTAACCCGAACTGTTGCATCTCACGACCGCAAGCAAACAATTCGCGCGGCTGTATTACTTGGCCTCAGTTATGCAGCATTGATAATCAGCCACAATATTTCTGCTCTCATTTTCACCCCTTTCTTGTTGCTCTACGTTCTCCTGGTAATCGCGCTGCAAGAAAAGGCCGGATCATCAGGCATATCAAGGACGGAGTCCAGAACCGCGATAGTATTATGGACTTCAGTGGCTTTGATTATTGGACTCGCCCTATCAGCCTGGTTCTGGCTACCGGCATTGGCTGAACAATCGTTAGCCCAGCTCGATCCGGTTACCAGTGGATACTTCCACTTCGAAAATCATTTTCGAAACGGCGATCTCATCCAGTCAAGTTTCGCCTTCGACTACGATGCAGCGGATGGAAAGTCTTTCAGCATGGGGTTTATTCAGGCGATTCTGGCGCTATCCGGGCTGGCTGCCATAGTCGTTTATTACTGGAGAGCCAGGAGAGACGAGCCAGCTACGGTTCCTGATAGTGGAAGAAATCCGTCTGCTGCAGGCTTCTTTATCGTGATCAGCCTCATCGTGTCCACTCTTATGATTACAGTCTTATCGCGACCGCTATGGGAGAATCTGCCCCTACTGGGTTTCACCCAATTTCCATGGCGATTTCTCTCAATACAAGCCTTCGCGGCCGCGCTGGCGACCGCAGGGCTAGCTCTCCTACCCGGTAGAAGAATTCTCGTACCGTTGCTCGTGATCCTCTTGATCGTGACATCGCTGTTAAACCTTAGGCTCGACTTCCTGGATATAGGAGATGAGGATATCACGGCCGAGGCTCTCGCCGAGTACGAGTGGTTTACCGGAAACATCGGTAGCACGGTAAGCGCCGAATACTTGCCTGCTTCGGTTATCCCTCGGCCATTTACCAGTTCATGGTTAAATGGAGACAACCGTGATGCCCTGCAAATTCTTGAGGGAGAGCTTGTTGCCGCTGATTTAATTGATCGCCGGACAACCCGGCAGGAATGGCTGCTTGAATCGGCGTCGCCATTGACCGCGGTTACTTATCCGACTCTTTATTGGCCCGGCTGGAAGGCGGAAGTAGACGGCGAAGCTATCGAGATCTGGCCGGCCCCTGGCTCGGGCATGATCGCCATGGAGCTAGCGGCCGGAATACATCAAGTAGTCATCACTCTCACGCGAACGCCTGTCCGCTGGTTAGGGGAGCTAATATCGCTCGCGGCGTTGATTATTGTGGTCGCTCTATTGGTGTGGTCTCGCCGGGGAAAGCTGATGTGGAAAATACCGCTTGCCGGGTTGGGCATCATTTTCCTGATTCTTGTCCTCGGACGCGTCTGGCCTGGATCCACCTCCCCTGAAGGTGATTTATCTTGGGATTTTCCTCAGCTAGCGTACCTCCATCATGCTCCGGATGGGATTGCCTTCAGCGACGGAGCTATCTTAGGCTCCTACTCTTATGACCGGGAGGAAGCCGAGGCGGGTGAGAATGTAAGGATAACTCTCTTGTGGGATCAACCCCCTGATGCGATCGTATCGATCGACCTGGCGACTCCTGCTGTCAACCGCTTTAGTGATACGCCGCTTGTAGCAACTCAGACCCTTGAATCGAACTCAAAACAAGTTGAATTTGATCTGAATATTCCTGGCAACGCACCGGCTGGTCTATTCCTACCTCGCCTTATCATCGCCGGCGCATCTTCCTTATCATCCTCGGGGCATAGTCGCGGCGACCTCTACTTACGCCCTATTCGCATAAATGATACGCCCGATCTTGCGGGTGCGGATGGAACTGCTTTGGAGGCCCGTCCAGTCACAGTGCGAAGGCAAAATAACGATGTCCTCGCAGTGCAACTCCAGTGGTTAACGAGGGTGGCGCAGACAAACAACTTTAATTTCTCCATCCGGTTGGTTAATGCAAAAGGTGTTGACATCTCCCGGACAGACGGCCAACCTGGATACGGATTCCTGCCCAGCAGTCTCTGGCAGAAAGGACAGTGGATAGACGACTGGCTTTCGCTGCCTCTACCGGCGGATCTAGAAGTATTGAATCCGAGTTCTCCGTATGCTCTGGTTGTTCGTCTTTACGATGTAGAAAGCGGTGAGGTGGTTCTAATTCAACGTCTCGGAGAGTTGAATTGGCGCGGAGATAGTTTGGAGTTTGCCGAGACGGAGGCATCATTCGTGGTGCCTGAAATAGGTGAGAAAGCCGATGTTGCGTTCGGAGATGTTATTAAGTTAGGGGGCTACGATCACGTCGTGTCGGAAGATACCCTCAATCTTGTTTTATACTGGCAGGCGCTGGAAGATGGTCATGAAAACTACTATCATTTTATTCATCTGATCGATCCAATTAGCGGTGAAATCATGGCCCAACATGATAGCATGCCCCGGTTTGATACATACCCCACCAGCCAGTGGTCGATGGGTGAAGTTGTCTTCGATCCCGCAGGTTTTGATCTGAGTGAAATAAAGCCCGGTTCTTATCAACTGGCAATCGGCCTCTATAGGGATCTGGGTGCCGGCAGCGGACCGGCTCGTTTTCAACGATTAACAGCTATCGACGGGGAGGGACGCCAACTGCCCGATAATCGATACGTTTTACCAGGCGAAGTAATCGTCGAATGATAAGAGCAGTATAAAACAAGCCACATCGACCAGCCTCCAGAAAATACAGGTTCTGTACCCATAGACTTGGAAAGATAGATCCCTCTATCACTTATTATGCAACATTGTTTAACATTAAGTTTTATTTTATAATACTCAACGCTTCTAGGAAATTTCGAAGCTCGCATTCAATCCTCAACTGCAAATCATCTCTTATTTACCAATCAGGATGCGACCTGGCCTATGAAACAATCTGAAAGTGTTCAATCTATTCGAGCGGCAAAAGTTCTTGGAGACCAGCGCCGCCTGAATATACTGCGCCTTCTTATGCGCGGTCCGGCGACGCTTACCCAATTGGGCAAGGAACTTGATGCCCATCCAGCAAAGGTCCGACACCACCTAAAGCTGCTCGAGGAAGCTGGATTCATTGAGCTTAAATCAATGAGAATCGTTCGGGGATTTGTCGAGAAATATTACGTCGCAACCTCAAACGCATATATGGTGAATTTAGCTATCCTTCCAGAGCCGGTGGATTCGGGATCAATTGTCATGATGGGTAGCCATGATCTCGCGCTGGAGATCCTCGCTGAGGGCATGAATACAGAAGAGCTAAACACTGAGCTTTTCTGCGTTTCCGTTGGCAGCCTTGATGGTCTCATCGCCCTACGCCAAGGTCTCTGCCATATAGCCGGATGTCACCTGCCAGAGAAGTCCGGAGACGACTTCAACATCTCCCACGTAGAACATCTATTTCCAGGTAGGTCTATGACCTTGGTCACCGTAGGGTACCGGCAGCAAGGCATTCTGATCCAGAAAGGCAATCCGAAGAAGGTATCCGAGATTAGCGACCTGGCGCGTGAGGATATATCCATCGTCAATCGTCAACCCGGATCTGGCACGCGTCTCTGGATCGACCGGCGACTTTCAGAGATTGGTATCGCACATAGTCAAGTTAGCGGATACGACTATGAGGTAAAGACACACCACAATGTGGGTCTGGCGATATCGCGAGGTGAAGTCGATGCGGGTGTTGGCTTGCTCGCAGAGGCGGAGATGATGGGGCTAGATTTTTCTCCACTTTTCGAGGAGCGATATGACCTGGTACTTCCAGCCGATGAATTCGATAATCCCTCGTTCACCCGGTTGTTCGACTTCCTCCACTCAGAAGATTTCCGCCAGGCGGTTTCCGGTCTCGGCGGATACGACACGGACCGTACTGGAGATATGGTAACCGTTGGCAAGGAGCCAATAGGCAATTAGGGTTTACTTCGAGACGAGTCGATAAGATCATTTCTGGCGTCGTCTGTGAACCGTTAGATTCAGGAGCGGATATTGAAGAAATGCATGGAATATCATCCTTGGCCATCACAGAGAAAGATGAGATGGCATCTCGGCCAGTTCCTCTTTCTGTTGTTTATAGTTACCGCATGCCAAGAAGGAAGGGAAACCACTCCTTTTTCCGGCAATGAGCCCACGGGTATCCAAAAGGTCATAATCCTGGCTACCACGACCAGCACTCAGGATTCGGGATTACTTGATGTGCTAGTGCCGATATTTGAGGATCAGAGCGGCTACGTTGTTAAGGTCATAGCCGTTGGAACTGGTCAAGCCTTGAGAATGGGTGAATCCGGTGACGCCGACGTGATGTTGGTTCATGCTCCGGCTGCTGAGAAGGTCCTCATTGAAAACGGAAGCGCGATCGACCGGCGGCTCATCATGCATAACGACTTCGTCGTCGTGGGCCCGCCGGATGATCCAGCAGGCATCCGCGGCCTGTCAGAACCCTACTTAGCGTTTTCGAGGATCACATCCTCGAGTTCGAGTTTTGTATCTCGAGGTGACGACTCAGGGACACACAAGAAGGAGTTGAGTATCTGGAGCGAAGTAGGGGCTATTCCAGACAAAACCCGATATTTGGAGTCAGGTCAAGGCATGGCGACAACGCTTAGAATAGCATCAGAGAAGACCGCCTATACCCTTACCGACCGGGCAACATTTCTCGCACAGGCGGATACATTGGATCTAGACATCATGATAGAAGGTCATGGCTCATTACTAAACCTCTACCATGTAATGGCGGTAAATCCCGAGAGATGGTCCTTCGTCAACGAGAAGGGAGCGCGAGTGTGGATGGATTTTCTCGTATCTGAGACGACGCAAAAGGAAATAGGATCTTTCGGCGTTGAGGAATTTGGCCAGCCCCTTTTCTACCCGGACGCAGGAAAGACAGAGAGCGACCTACAGTAAAAGAAGCGAAAGATGGATTTTATAATTGATGGTATCAAACGGGCGTTTGAACTCCTGCTAACTCTGGATGAGGAAGTCCTGCAGATCACCTTTCTTTCATTAAGATTGTCAGGAATCGCAACGGCAATAAGCCTTCTCATGGGTTTGCCTATCGGAACAATGCTGGCATTGGGTCAGTTTCGCACGCGTCGATTTTGGTTGAGTCTCGCCAATACAGGGATGGCTCTCCCGCCCGTGGTTGTCGGACTAGTAGTAGCACTCATGCTCTGGCGCAGCGGCCCTTTTGGCTCTCTTGGAATCATGTATTCTCCAGCGGCTATTGTTATAGCCCAGATGATAATCGCCACACCGATTATCATCGGATTAACTGTTGTATCGCTTCAGCAATTAGACCCAGACCTCCAGTTGCAGCTATTGGGCCTTGGTGCATCCCGACTTCAGATGGTCTGGGTGCTATGGAAAGAAGCGAGATTGCCGCTTCTTGCTGCCCTGATGGCAGCCTTCGGGGCGGCAATATCAGAAGTAGGCGCAGTAATGATGGTTGGCGGAAATCTACGAGGACACACCCGGGTTCTGACCTCAGCGATCGTTCTGGAAACAGGCCGGGGTGAATTCGCTCCAGCTATCGCCCTCGGCGTTATCCTCCTCCTGGTCGCCTTTCTCGTTAATCTCGGCCTGACTCTCATACAGCAGCGGAATATAAGGAGATGAACAATACGCTGGAACTATCCGGTATCATGGTGCGACGCGACGGAAGAACGGTGTTAAACATCGAACAGTTGTCGGTGTTGCGGGGGGAGGTTCTGACCATTATCGGTCCAAATGGCGCCGGCAAGAGCACCTTACTCCTAGCCATGGCCGGATTGATCCAGCCAGATAACGGAGAAATTAGGTTCCAAGGAAAGGCCCTCCGTTCCCGGACCAATCTATTTTACCGTCGCCGGATCGGTCTTGTTCTTCAAAATTCCCTGCTTCTGAATACCTCTGTACTGGACAATGTAACCATGGGTCCTCGTTTCCGCCACGTTGCCAAGAATGAATGTCAAGAAAGAGCAGAGATATGGTTGGAGCGTTTCGGAATCACTCACCTGAGGGATAGACCGGCAAAGATGCTGTCGGGAGGTGAAGCCCAACGTGTTAGTCTTGCCAGAGCATTTGCCGTCGATCCAGAAATCATCCTTCTTGATGAGCCGTTCAGCGCCCTTGATACGCCGACGCGTACGCTATTGCTGGAGGATTTTCAGACGCTTATTGCCAACACTGGAATAACCACGATATATGTCACCCATGATATGGATGAAGCTCTGCATCTGGGCCACCGTGTGGCTGTTCTTCTCGATGGTCAGCTCAAGCAAATTGGGACCCCAGACCAGGTTTTCTCGACGCCGGTCGATCCTGAAGTCGCCGCATTTGTAGGTATAGAAACCACTGTCATCGGCCATGTTGTGGGCGCCGAGGATGGCGTCCTTATCGTCCGCGTCGGCGATCATCGCCTTGAAGCGGTAGGCGACCTATCCGTTGGTAGAACGGTCCTTTTCTGCGTCCGCCCAGATGACGTCACTCTCTGGTCAGATGATCGTTTACCTCTATCAAGTGCTCGCAACCGCCTTTCTGGTCGGGTTGTCAAGATATCACCACGGGGTCCCCTGGTTCAAATTGTGGTTGATTGTGGTTTTCCGATGCGGGTCCTGATAACCCGAGCGTCAGCCCGAGAGATGGCATTGGAGCCCGGCAAGAATGTGGCGCTCACGTTTAAGGCCAGTGCCGTTCACCTGATTCCTCACTCATTGAGCCAATAATTCATCAGGCGAACCCTGTCATTCTATGGTCGAAAGGGCGCGGGCGATGCTGTTCTTTGGGCTTACTTTGAACTGAATGTCTTCGAAATTACCCTCAGCGTCTATCACAAAATGGCTTCGTATGATTCCCATGTAATTGCGGCCGTACATACTTTTTTCTCCCCAGACACCGTACACATCCGCAACTTTGTGGTCAGGGTCAGAGAGTAATGTATAGGGTAAACTCTCCTTAGCAATCCATTTGGTCAGGGCAGCTGGCATATCCGGGCTCACGCCGACTACAGTAGCGTTCGCGGCTTCAATTTTCGGGAAGTTGTCGCGCAGCCCACAAGCTTGGGTAGTGCAGCCGGAGGTACCTGCTTTGGGGTAGAAAAAAAGAATGACCCGTTTTCCCCTGTAATCGGAGAGCTTCACGGGTTCTTCCTCTGAATTCAGTAACTCAAAATCGGGGGCTTTATCGCCAATTTCAAACATGTAGATCTCCATTCGAATGAGAGTCATTCATTGAATGACCTGAGGGCATCAACAGGCAGCTCATACAGCTGTTCTAATCTCGCGTATTACGTAGGCACGGTAGGCTTCGATCAGCTTCCTGCTTATCGGTCCTGGAAGGCCATCGCCGATAGTCTGGTCTGCAATCTGAACAATTGGAACAAGACCACGAGAAGCACTGCTTAGCGCAGATTCTGATAACGTTGGCAGATCGTCGACGCATATTGGATTTAATCGAACAGGAATGTGTGCAGCATCAGCCAAATTGAGGATTATCATACGGGCGATGCCTTCCAACACACCAAAACCAGGCGTCCAAAGAACTCCGTTTCGGACTCCGTAAAAGTTACTAGTTGTACCTTCGAGTATGTGACCGTTAGCATCTGTTATGAGGCATTCATAAGTTGAAGGATCGCGCTCGAGGTACTTGCGGCGCGTAACGGCAAATTCAGCTTTTTTTACTTCGGGTTGGCTTCGGGGTAACGCCGCTTCGATACGGACCTGGACACCATTCTTATAGACGCTATTTGGAATCGGTGCATAAGGCGACAGGGATATTAGCACGCGGCTACCAGTGGTGAGTCGGATCTCTCCTGCAGCAAGAACATCGATCCGCACCCTGGCGTCGGATTGTTTGTAGCCTGTACAGACGTGGTGCAAGGCCTTTCGCAGCGCTCTCTTTTCTAGCTGATAATCCCACTCTAACGCTGCAATGGACTCCTCTAGACGAGTAAGATGCTCTTCTAGATGAAGGAATTGATTATGCTTGTACGTACGCATGCCAGTGTAAACGCCGAGTGGTAGTCCGGTGTAAAGAGCGCTAACGATGGCGTCTTTCTCTGGTATTTGAATGGCCTCTACATCATCGCTAAGAACCGCAAAAAGCTCCAGTTCTGTGTTTAACGTGTCTGTCATTTCACTCGGATCCAGAATGCTGCTCACTGGCAAATTGCTTCGCCCGGCGCATTTCCAGTTGCCGGCGGATATTCATGTGAGTCTCGCGATCAAGCGGGTAACGCGATGCGGCGATGATGGCCACGACTAACATCGCCGCAGGTACCACACCTACCAAAAGACGTAGCGCCTGCAACGCGCTATCCGGCTGTTCGACATATTGCAAACTCCCCGTGGTTGACTCGACAAAATCGGTCATTGTTAGAATCCTGGTTACCCCAAATATCGCTAAAGCAGTCGCCAGCTTTCGGAAGAAAACGAGGTAGCCGCTGTAAATGCCTTCTCTTCTCTTGCCGCTTTTTAGCTCGTCTATTTCAACAACGTCGGCAACCATGGCCCAAGGTATGACGTTTGTCGCTCCGTAGCCGAATCCAGCAAATAGAGCCGCGATCAGTACATGGGTGAAACCACCACGGGGCGCCTGGCTTATGAAAAAGAGAACGATGGCGTAAACCGACATCGCAGCTATGAAACTGTTTTTCTTGCCATATCTGTGCATTAGCTTGACCGTTACAGGCATGGTGATAAAGGCTACCCCCAATACCAAGCCCACAACTAGGCTAACGAAGGCACTATCTGCTCCTATATAAAAAATCAGGAACCATACCAGGACGGTGATCACGATGTCTGCGGTGGTAAAGCTAAGTAAGTAAATAACTGAAGCGATTCGAAATGGCCGGTTACTGAAGACATCCAAGAAAGTTTTCCACGGCCGGAATGGATCTTTATCTGGGGGAACGCGTTGGGGCTCTCGGATATGCTTGAAGAGAATCAGCGGTGGGATCATCAGGGTGATAGACCAAATGGCGGCCGTAATGGCATAGCCAGCGCGAAGCGAACCACTGAGACCAAGGGAGGGCTCAAGGAGTGTGCCAATTTTATCCTCAGCCAGCAATTGAAAGGTAGCACCGGCTATCAGGGCAGCCAGGATGGCAAAAGCAACCCGCCAGCCGGCAAGGGTACTTCGTTCGTCATAATCCTCGGTAAGTTCCGGCGTCAATGCAGAATAAGGAACATTGATGATCGTATACATGGTGTCAAACAGGAGAAATATGAGGCCGTAATATACAGCCAATAGAACCCGGTCACTGATCGGTGGCACTACGAATAATAGAAAGAATGAGAGGCCGAATGGGATGGCTCCAAATAGCAGGAAGGGTCTCCTCCGGCCCCATCGCGTGTCGATCCGGTCGCTTATCATGCCGATAAGCGGGTCGTTGACGCTATCCCAAATCCTGCCGACGAGAATGACGACGCCGGCTATCGCGGCGTCAAGTCCGACAACGCTGACGAGAAAAAAGAGCCAGAAAAGAGCTCGAGCCGCGGTAGCGGCCGATGTGCCCCAGTCGCCAAGTCCATAGATAAACTTCGTTTTTCGGGTTAACTTGTCAGACTCTTGCAGTTGCCCATCCATACGTGAACTCTCAGATCGCGACCCTAAATCAAGCCCATTGTAACAAACACATTAGTGCGCGTAGCACACAGGGTCTCCGCATGTACCGGCCATTATGTACGTCGTCCAATCTTATCGGGTTCCCAGCAGCTTTCTGGCGAACTGGAGCAGAACGTGGATCAACCTCTGGGCAAACGAAGGATGGTTTCGCACATTGATACTCAAGGCCATCAGGTCTATCGCTTCAATCCATCGCCTCTGCCGCATTCGCATCAGGCTAAAGGCTCGCAGCAATTGGCCTTGCATATCACCTTCGCCGGCTGACGCCAACAACTCCGATGCTTCAGAATAATAGCCGGCTGCATCATCATAATTACGCATCGATGCACATAGGTCACCGGTATTTCCCATCACTTGAGCGCGACGTTTGTCATCGCCCGCTTCCCGAAATCCGACTGCAGCATCATTTAAGGCATTGAGAGCCGCCGGCCAATCTCGGTTCAACCGATAGATTACTCCCATATTATTACGCATCTCGGCTTCCCCGGCTGCGTCACCTTCTAGAGAATACCCTTCTGCGGCCTTTGCGAATGCAGCTAAGGCTTGATCACGAGCGCCTCGACGGAACAGGTCAAGACCTTCCTCTTTCATAGATTCAGGGCTCTGATTATCTTGCATCGCAGCAGGATCAGAATTCATGGTTCATCTCCACCATCATAGGTCGAAACAATGATCGCTACGGTCCGAGAAACTCAAAACGGGCAGCGAAGTGCTCGATGCTGCCCGTTTAAATTCCACTGACATTGCTGCCCTATTGCACTCAATGTTTTATAGGGTTATTTCAAGAATACCTTCTGCAATGCTCCGTAGTTTGTCGGCATCCATCTCACTAAGACGCATCGCTGTTTCCAGGTAGGCTATATTCCTCGAATCCGCTATGAACATCTTCATCTGGGGCGACCAGTCACCAAACCGTCTTTCCAGTTCTCTCTCAGCCTCGTTTTCGGCAAGGGGGCCGAATTCGTCATCAACGAATACCTTGATAGAAGCGTCCAGTTTTGTCGCTAACGTCTCAAGTTCGAAATAGGGTATGGGTTCGGCTCCGGACTCATATGCACGAATCATATCGGCAGCTATGCCGGTCTCATCAGCCAGTTCGTCCACGGTCAATTTCGCCTTGATCCTGACCTGTCCTAACGTCGCACCGACCATCATCTGTCTCAAAGAGAGATAATCAGCGTTATCCATTTCTGTACGCTCAATAGGGCGAACATTTCCCCAGAAGTGTGCCATCGGCACTCTGAGATTCACGGCTAATACCTCGAGTTCCGGTAATGAAGGTGTGATGTCGCCATTCTCAAGCGAGTCGTATTCAGAAGGCGATTTGCCAAGGAACGCCGAACACTCAGCGACTGAATACTCGGCATTCAGACGTGCCTCTCGAATTAGACCACCCAGGATTTCCGCTCTCGTTAGGACTTCTTCACTCATGACTCTACTACCAAACTGGCAAATAACTTTTCCCCAGGCGAGATCTTAGCATAAACAGTTATGGACGCAATGCAGGGTCTGACCCTCTTTTGATGAAAGAGCCAACGAACATAATAAGTTGGCCTTTTCCTGATACTTAAGAAGCACTCATCGTGATTTCAGACTAAACTCAGCAATCTGCGTTATTATCAGCATCGAAGTCGCCAAACAACTGTTCAGCCCCGGTCTTACCCTCCTAGATCGGGGCTGAACTCTTTTTAGGGAGATTGTTGCTTTTTACTTCTCCAGGTTGATAATTGTTTCCCCATGCGTTATTTAATTGATGGACACAACCTCATCGCCGAGATGGCAACCATAACACTTGGGGATCCAAATGTTGAAGCCGAGTTGGTGTTGCTATTGCGACGGTGGACCGCGGGAAGCAGGAAGCGGAAGGTTACGATTGTATTCGATGGTGGGTTGCCCGGCGGCGAAAACCGCCTGTTATCGACAAGTAATGTGAAGGTTGTTTTCGCTTCAGCCAACCGTACAGCCGATGACCTGCTCATTTCCAGAATCCGTCGCCTAGATAATCCATCTGAATACACTGTGGTAACCGATGATCGCGCGGTGATAGCCGAAGTCCAGAAAAGAAAAGCGATCTGGTTGTCTTCTGAAGTATTTGCCCAGTCGATGGATAAGATCGAGTCTCAAGATGATGCTAGTGAACCCGCTACTAATCCAGTACTAAGTGATGCAGAAATTGTCGAGTGGCTGGAAATTTTCAAGGGGGATCAGCCTGGATAGAAGTCTGCATTTAAGTCCAGAAACACATCCCCCGAAGTTGTTCTTGGGTCGTTTTCTCATTTTCTACTAAGAATAATGTAATGCTTTGTTTATGTTCGTGGGCTATGATACAGTCAAGTTTGGTCAGCTAAGAGGACTCCTCCCCAAACTGGCACGAGAGAAACGCGACTGGAACAGCTCTGACCAAACCTAGGGAATGCCTTCCCCTCCCTCGATTTGGCATCAACCCGAATAATTGCTCGAAGCACTTCCCTCCTGGTGCGAGAGCAGAATGGAACCGCCCCCTTCCCCCAAGGGGGCGGTTCATCTTTTTAAGAGCAAGTCCGAATGATTCAGATCCATCAAGAGGAATGCCCACCATTCTCATTTTGCTCATCGCCGGGCGTTCTCAAGCCTGAGAAAAAACCAATGATACCGGCCGCGAAGACACGACGTCTCCGAAGCAGTCGTCGCCGCATATCGTTCAATCTCTCTCTGCGGCGTGCGGTCTCTTCCGCCGTGATTTCGTACAATTCCACCAGTACCCCACCGGTGCCTCTAGGATGGATAAAGGCGATCTTCTTGCCCCCCGTACCGATCGTCGGTTTTTCGTCTATCAGCGGCACCCCCGCCTTCCTCAATCGATCCAGCATCTGGTCGATATCATCAACCTCAAAGCAGATATGGTGTATTCCTGGACCACGTTTCTCCAGAAACCTAGCAACTCCACTATCCCGTCCAATCGGTTCCAGCAACTCGATCTCGCTGGCACCAGACGGCAGGAAGGCGACATCTACGTCCTGATCAGGCACATGCTCGACGTACTCTAAAGGCAGGCCCAATATTTCCACCCAGAAAGATAACGCCTGGTCGAGTTCTGGCACGACGATTGCAATATGACTTATCTTTTTTAACATACCAATATCTCGATCAGTCCTCTATCAAAGCCGATGATTCCATCATTAATGCTGTGTCATACTGTCTGAGCCGGGCGGTATTCGCCCCATACCTGGCGAAGCGAATCGCAGATCTCACCTAAGGTAACCTGGTTTTCTACGCATTGGATAATAATGGGCATCAAGTTTTCGTCGCCGATTGCCGCTGCCTCCACTTCACGCCTCATCTGCTCAACTTTCAAATGATCTCTGGAGTTCCGCAGTTTAGCCAAGAGCTTGCGCTGCTTCAAGCCGATATTGGGATCTATCTCGAGTAAAGCGATCGGCGTATCTTCCTCTTCGGTGAATCGATTTACCCCTACGGTGATTTCATCACCCCTTTCAAGGTCCTTTTGGAAGGTGTAGGCCGCCTCCTGTATCTCGCGCTGTACATAGCCCGATTCGATTGCTCTGAGCATACCGCCCATCCGATCTATTTCACCGAGATACTCTTCGGCCCGTCTCTCGAGCTCGTCGGTCAAATACTCCAGATAATAGGATCCTGCCAGAGGATCAATCGTATCTGCAATCCCACTTTCATAGGCGATAACCTGTTGCGTACGCAGGGCTATGCGAGCCGATTCCTCGGTCGGCAGAGACAGTGCCTCATCCCGGCTATTCGTGTGCAGGCTCTGCGTTCCACCCAAGGTGGCAGCTAATGCCTGGATCGCGACCCTGACCACGTTATTCTCGGGTTGGTGAGCCGTTAACGTGCTTCCCGCTGTCTGTGTGTGAAACCGCAGACGCCAGCTATTTGGATCGTGGGCTTCGAAACGATGCCTCATCGTTCGTGCCCATAGTCGCCGAGCCGCTCGGAATTTTGCTATCTCTTCAAGAAAGTTATTGTGTACATTAAAGAAAAAGGAGATCTGTCCGGCGAAGCTGTCGATATCGAGGCCCTTATCAACCGCAGCCTGGACGTAAGTTATACCATTGGCCAGGGTGAAGGCTATCTCCTGGGCAGCCGTGCTGCCGGCCTCACGAATATGGTAGCCAGAGACAGAAATCGTGTTCCAGTGCGGAATCTCCCGCGTACAGTAGGCAAAGACATCGGTAATGAGTCGAATCGAAGGACCAGGAGGAAAAATATACGTACCCCTGGCAACATATTCCTTCAAAATGTCGTTTTGTATCGTCCCTCGTAGCGCCTTGATAGGTACTCCCCTGCGTTTAGCCAAGGCGACAACCATAGCTAGCAAGATGGCGGCGGTCGCGTTGATGGTCATGCTGATGCTGACCTTCTCGAGGGGAATTCCCGCCAGAAGGATTTCCATGTCATCCAACGTAGAAATGCTAACACCCACCCGGCCCACCTCGCCCTCCGCCAGGGAATTGTCAGCATCGTAACCGATTTGGGTAGGTAGATCGAAGGCAACTGATAGGCCCGTTTGGCCTTTCTCCAGCAGGTATTTGAAGCGTTCGTTTGATTCGGCGGCCGAGCCAAATCCAGCGTATTGGCGCATCGTCCATAAGCGACCACGATACAAAGTAGGCTGAACACCCCGCGTAAATGGATACTCGCCCGGAAATCCAAGATCCGTCATGTAATCTGGATCCCATCTCTTTGGCCCATAGAGACGTTCGACCGGTATTTCTGAACTTGTCCTGAATGATTCCTTTCTTTCAGGAAACCGGTCTAAGACAGGTTTGAGGGTGTCACGCGACCAGCGATCTTTCTCGTCGCTGATCTTCTTATCCGGATTCGTCATGGGTGAATTCCTCGAGACACGCTGTCAATCGGGCTCAAATCATTATTGAGATCTAATCTGTCACCGTTCAACCCTTTTGGCCAGATTTCTGCTTTTCGCAACTTGGTGCAAACCCTTGTTGCACAGTCGGCTCTTAGGCAGAGTAGAAACATCATAATTGCCCTTCAAGAATAACATCGGCGCCCGGAATATTGCTCCTTGAGAAGTTGTCAAAGGTGATATCGTCAAAAGTAAGCTTGTAATGAGTCTTCAGTCGAGCGCTAAGAGCCAGGTAATTGTCAATTATGCGCCTATTCCAATCTAACTGAAGGGCATCGGCTGCCGTTCGTATACCAACCTCGGCTCCCTCCAGTTCAACAAAGTCACCAAATGGCATCTCGTCTAGTACAACCTCAATATCTCTGAAAGAATACGTCTCTCGATATTTCTCATAAAGTTGTTGCTTCTCAAAACCAATGCGCTCCAGGATGGCAACTGTCTTATCAAAATCATCCACCCCTACCTCGATCTCCTCCCGAACTCGGACTTCTGAGTTGATCTGGTGTCGAGATCTCCCCTTGAAAGTTACTCTAGCGACGGAGTCCTGACGTACGCGCAGGAGCTTTCCCTGGCGCGCCAGACCCTGCCAGGCGTTATCGAACAGAATGTTCTGCTCATACGTGCGCGGTATTAAGAGACGCGCTCCCTTTGTGAGGAGTAGATCCCTGAGCTCCCCCGGATCAGATATGAGGAATTTGACCTCAATCTCCAGGCTTTCACCTGGTGCGTCGTCGTTCATGATTGATCGGAAGGCTGGCTGCTAATGGTCACTAAGGCCTGGCCTTTCTCGACACTCGCTCCTGGCCTAACGTAGACGTGGGCAACGACGCCGTCTCGTGGTGAGCGCAGTTCGTTCTCCATCTTCATCGATTCGAGAACCACCACCTTTTCTCCCTGTTCGACACTCTGTCCAACCTCGACCACTATATCGATGATTAAACCGGGCATGGGCGATTTAACGATGGCATCACCGCTTACATCGAAACTGGTTCCCCGCTCCTTTGCTAGCCTGAAAGACCGTTCATCCTGGACAAGCACAGTATACAATTCGCCATGGATTAGAACTTCCCAGGTATCATCACGCTCCTCAACTATCGCTTCGACAGAGTGTTTGTCCAGGAGCAATGACAATACACCACTATCTGACAGAAACTGGACATCAATCTCATAGGTTTGGTCATCGACGGTGATCCGACCTTCCTGATCGATGTCGATTACGTATTTCTCGCCTTTGACCGTGCAAATGTATTTCATCGACTCAATCTCTCCCATCGACTGAGCCACTTCCAATTCGAAGTGTCACGCTCTCCTGGGGCAACTATCTGGCTAGCTCGCTGCCCTTGTCTGTGAGCTACCAAGGTCGCCAATATCGCCGCTTGTAATGCGTCCGGCGCTTCCCTGTCACTCATGCTGAATCGCTCTTCGACGAAATTTGTGTCAAAGCTACCAGATAGGAACCGGTGACTGTCCATCATATGCTGGTGAAAGGGAATGTTAGTCTTGACGCCCATAATACGATACTCCTCGAGAGCCCGTCTCATCCGCAGGACAACCTCACCTCTGGTTTCCCCGTAGCAGATAAGTTTGCTTATCAACGAATCGTAATAAGGTGTCACTTCGTAACCAGGAAATACCCCCGTGTCTACCCGGACTCCTGGGCCGGTTGGAAGGATGACAGTAGTGATAGTTCCGGTTGATGGCAGAAACTCATTGTAGGGATCTTCAGCGTTAATCCGGCACTCAATCGCCCAGCCATGCAATTTCACATCTTCTTGGCTGAAACGCAGCATGCGACCCCGAGCCACTCTCAATTGCTCTTGAACAATATCGACACCGGTTATGAGCTCCGTGACGGGATGCTCGACCTGTACGCGGGTATTCATTTCAAGGAAATAGAATTGTTTGCTCTTATCAATAAGAAATTCGACGGTACCCGCACTGACATAGCCAACCGATCTTGCTGCCTCTATCGCGACAGCTCCCATGCGACTGCGCATTTCGTCGTCCACCACGAACGATGGCGCTTCTTCAATCAGTTTTTGGTGTCTTCGCTGGAGGGAACATTCACGCTCACCCAGGTGGATATAATTCCCGCGGAAGTCTCCCAACACTTGCACTTCGATGTGTCGAGCTTCCGCGATCATCTTCTCAAGGTAGATCGTACCATCCCCGAATGCCGCAAGGGCCTCGCGGCGCGCCGAGTCCAAAGCATCCGGAAGGCCGGCCGGATCATAAACGGGTCGCATCCCTTTTCCCCCACCACCGGCCGAAGCTTTGACTAGTATCGGAAACCCAATCTTGAGAGCGGCTTCTAGCAGTTCATCATCGTTTAGGCCGGGCTCAGAACCAGGAATTATTGGCACCCCAGCCTCTTTAACAGTGCGCCTGGCTTCGAGTTTGTCCCCCATTACTCTGATCGCATAAGGGGACGGACCGACGAAGACTAAACCGGCGTCATAACATGCCTGGGCGAATGTTTCCCGTTCAGCCAGAAAGCCGTATCCAGGGTGAACCGCCTCCGCGCCTGAGCGTTCAGCAACCTCGATTATTTTGTCAATTCTCAGATAGCTTTCACGGGCCGGTGCCGGACCAATATTGTAGGCTTCGTCAGCGTAACGAACATGGGGTGAGTTTCTATCAACATCAGAGTAGACGGCTACAGTTTTGATGCCGAGTTCATGGCAGGCGCGGATGACGCGCATCGCAATCTCGCCCCGGTTGGCCACCAGGAGTTTATCAAATTTCTTGCTGTGTAGATCTTCTCTACTCATAGAGGCATATTTCCGTGTTTCTTTGGAGGGTTGCTATCTCGCTTGTTTTGCAGCATATTGAGCGCGTTGATCAAGCGAGGCCGTGTCTCGTTCGGTTCGATCACGTCGTCAATATATCCTCGACGGGCGGCCGCAAACGGATTAGCGAATCGCTCGCTGTATTCGGCCAATAACTCTGCCCGTCTTTTATCCGGATCCTCGGCCTGGGCAAGTTCTCGCTTAAAGATGATGTTGACCGCCCCCTCTGCTCCCATCACCGCTATCTCGGCCATGGGCCACGAAAGATTCAAGTCGGCCCGAATATGCTTGCTGTTCATGACACAATAAGCCCCACCATATGCTTTGCGAGTCACAACAGTTATCTTGGGTACAGTCGCCTCGCAAAACGCGTAGAGGAGCTTGGCCCCGTGACGAATGATGCCACCGTGCTCTTGATCGATCCCTGGGAGAAATCCAGGGACATCTTCAAATACAACCAACGGTATGTTGAAACAATCACAGAAACGGACAAAGCGGGCAGCTTTTTCACTCGAGTTAATATCTAGGACGCCTGCTAGAACCATCGGTTGGTTGGCAACTATGCCTACGGAATAACCACCGAAGCGGGCGAACCCAATCACGATATTTTGGGCAAAATACTTCTGGATTTCGTAGAACTCACCGTTATCCACGACAAGGTGAATGACATCTCGTATGTCGTAGGGTTTATTTGGGCTCTCGGGAACAATAGAATCGAGGGCAGCCTCGGTTCTCAACGCATCATCTTTTGTGGGTCGAAACGGCGGATCCTCCATGTTATTCGATGGCAAGTAGCTGAAAAGCTCGCGGATAAGATACAAGCAATCCGCTTCAGATTCGGCTGCCATGTGTGCGACACCACTATACTGGTTGTGGGCCATCGCCCCACCCAGCTCCTCAAATGTAACGTCCTCCCCAGTTACCGCCTTTACTACATCAGGCCCGGTAATGAACATGTGGCTGGTATTCTTGACCATGAATATGAAATCTGTGAGCGCCGGCGAGTACACGGCCCCTCCGGCACAAGGACCCATAATGGCGCTGATCTGGGGAACAACACCAGAGGCCAAGGTGTTTCGCAAGAATATGTCCGCGTAACCTCCAAGGCTGACCACCCCTTCCTGGATGCGGGCACCACCAGAATCATTAATGCCGATAATTGGGGCGCCGTTCCGGGTGGCCATATCCATAATCTTGACTACTTTCTCGGCATGGACTTGGCTGAGGCTTCCGCCAAACACCGTGAAATCCTGGCTAAACACATAGACCAACCGGCCGTCGATAGTCCCCCAGCCTGTCACCACGCTATCACCCGGAATTCTTCGATCCCACATGCCGTAGTTCGTCTCACGATGCATAACGAAGGCGTCTATCTCTCTGAACGAACCTTTGTCCAATAATAGCTCGATACGGTCATGGGCCGTCATCTTTCCGGCTGCCTTTTGTTTCTTGATGCGCTCCTCGCCACCCCCTTGCTGGGATAAGGATCTCAACCGTCTGAGTTCTTCAACTTTCGAATTCGCCATACTTCTCCTTAATAAATCGAGTCAATCGCATCGAGGAAAGCAGATCTCACTCTAACTGGACGAAATAGATAGGTCGGAATCGTATCCCTGCCCCTCCTCAAGATCTGCGAAATATTCCTTTGCTGGCTTGCGGTTCAGAACCCAAATGGTAATTAGGATCGCGCCCCCATACAGGACGGCGGTCGCTAGTTGGCTACCGCGTGCATATTCCGATTCGGCGAAAATGCCGACAATGGCCAGTCTATAGACAGCATATAGGGTCAATAACACCGGGATTGCAATTCGCGCAACCGGCTTTCTCAACCAAAGAACGACGGCCATCGATATTAGGATAATCGCCCAGAGTACGGCGAGGATCATGCGAAGACGGGGATCTAGGCTTACTCCAAGTTCCAATTGCAGATCGCTTTGACGAGAAAGACCTAAGGCTCGAAAGATATTTGCCAGTCCCAATAATAGAACCCCAACAGCGACGAGGGTTACGCTTCGAGGACGATTTGAACTGGGGTTTCGTTCAGGGGCGCTGGCCATTTCGGCGGATTATATGCCAAATGCCATGGGATTGGTAACAGCCACTGGTTCGGATCTTGCGTACTCGATCTCCACGAAATACACCGCCAACTATCCTAGGAAGCGTCGACCTAAACGCAGTTTTCGCGCCGGTCACCGACGAAAGAAGCGATCAAACTTACCGCAGGGCCTCAAGCGTGACTGGCAGAACAGCGGCTGTCAGAACAGCAGCTGTTCTGATTGCCACTGCCTAGACAGCTAGTGAGGATTTTTGACCCTTGCGGGCAGTGATCTTGCTCACTGGAGGGCATTCCCAGGCCTCGGCCGGCGTTTCGCGACGTAGATCGACTAACTTGGGGAGAATACCGCAGGCGAAACATTGATCACGACAATCAATTCGGGTCTCCCCATTTTGGCTCATCAGGTAATCCTTTGTCAGGAAACGGCGGCTAACGGCAACGTCGATATGCTCCCAGGGAAAGATTTCGTCGACTGGCCGTTGCCGATGGGTATAGAATTCCATATCGAGCCCTTCGCTCGTAGCTGCTTCTTGCCACCGGTCCAGGTCGAAATACTCAGACCAGGCATCGAACTTGGCCCCAGCTTTCCATGCTTTTTCAATCACCCCGGCAACTCTCCGATCACCTCTCGACAGAAATCCCTCATAGATGGAGTCCTCGGGATCGTTCCACCGGAGACGCAACCCCTGTCCCCTTAACTCCCTCTTTAGCAGATCCAGTTTAGCTTTGATATTCTCCAAGGTATCCATCGCCTCCCACTGGAAAGGTGTATGTGGTTTCGGGATGAAGGTGCTGACACCAATGTTCACCCCGGCCCGCTTTCCATGGAATATTCTTCCCTCCCGCAATACTGCCTTGGATAAGTCGATGATCGCCTGGACGTCTTCAAGCGTTTCTTGGGGGTGGCCGATCATGAAATAGAGTTTGATCGTCCGCCAATTTCGACGATAGATCTCCTGGACCGTCCCTAGCAAGTCATCGTCTGATACATACTTGTTGATGATGTTTCGCATTTTTTCGGTCGCCGCTTCCGGAGCCAATGTAAAACCGCTCCGCTTGTTGTCGCCCAAGTTGTCCATGAGATCTGTTGAGACCGACTCGATTCGAAGGGAGGGTAGTGAAATCCTGAGGCCCTGGTCCTCATATCGCTCTCCGATTTCCTTTGTGAGCTGGAGGATATTGGTATAGTCGCTTGAGGATAATGAAAGTAGTCCGATCTCCTCATATCCGGTCTTACTCAGTATCGCCTCCACCGCCTCAAGAATCTCGCCCACAGGCCGTTCGCGTACCGGCCTGGTCACCATACCCGCGTGGCAGAAACGGCACCCCCTCGTACAGCCTCTCATAATCTCAATCGCACCCCGGTTGTGGACGGTCTCGATGAACGGAACAATGAAATCAGTTACCGGCGACGGTAAGACAGGCACAATGGTCTTTAAAACTCTGGGCCTAGCTTCAGGAACAGTAGGACTGATTGAGGCAATGGTCCCATCTGAGTGGTTGTCAACGCTGTAGAAACGAGGTACATAGCATCCTTCAATCGTAGCCAAATGACGCAACTGTGTCTCGCGGTCAAGATGGTCGGCGGCCCGCATCGTGCTAATGATCTTCAGAAGAACTTCTTCACCCTCCCCGATCACAAATATGTCGATAAAGGGAGCCATCGGCTCGGGATTATAGCAGGCGTGCCCTCCTGCAACCACCAAGGGATGTGACGTGTCTCTATCGATAGAATGAATCGGAAGACCGGATAAATCCATCAAATTTAACGCATTGGTGTACAGTTGCTCGTAGGGAAGGCTGATGGCTAGCATGTCGAAATCAAAGATAGGGTGTTTTGTCTCTAGCGAATACAGAGGCATATGAATGTCGCGCATTATCTCTTCCATGTCCACCCAGGGGCTGTAGACTCTTTCGGCAAGCAAATTCTCGTGCTTATTAACGATGTCATAGAGGATCATTAGACCTAGGTTCGACATTCCCAGGTCGTAGATGTCGGGAAATGCGAAGGCGACCTTGTAGTCAATTTCGTCCCAACATTTCACGACCTGATTGTATTCTCCGCCGGTGTAGCGACCGGGCTTATTGACACGAGGTAGGATTTTCGCGAGAGCGGATTCAATATCAGCTGTAGTTCTCATATGTATGCACTGAATGCCTTAATACAGGGAATGGTCGCCTATCGGATTGATAGCCCATTCCCGTCCAATTGGTCAAGTGTTCCCTTTTTGGAGATTTGTATCAAAGAATTCTATTATATTTGCTTTCTATGCCCTGGCCACAAGTCAGTGTGTATTCGGCTCGGACCAAACCATACGAAAGGCATATGAAAAAGGTGATACTTTACATTGAAATCGTGGGCAACCTGCATTAATCTACCCTATAGATCACCGAAGGATCGGTTCTGTTTGCTTTTCTTAGGACGATCACCATGAATTGTGAGGAGCATTAGGCGTTCGCACCTTCGCAAATTTGAGACGAGTAGCCACAACAACCTAGTATGGATCCTGTAGCCGAGTTCTTCACTCGAAACATTATCATCGTCTATTTTCTCTACGGGCTTGCCTTTTTCACCATGGGATTGGCAATCTGGATGGAGTCGAATCGGACGTCCGAATTCCGAATAGCCAGGGCTTTTTGGCTCTTGGCCGCTTTCGGTATTGTTCACGGCCTGCATGAATGGTTTGAGATGTTCCAGAAGCTCGCCGAAGCTGGAGCTGCGAACATCCCCGATGCCCTGCTTCTAAACGAACTCCGGATACCGCAACTGGTTGTATCCTTCCTATTGCTGATTGTTTTCGGTGTCAAGCTTCTGTATTCCACGCACGGGAGAAAGCGCAATGAGAACAAAATGGCATACGCTGCCGCAGGAATACTTCTTTTAATTTGGTTTCTCAGCGTATTGATCACTCGCTGGGTGTATGATCCCACTCAGGAAGAGCTTGTAGCTGCCAGTGATGTGCTCTCCCGCTATATCATCGGCATCCCAGGCGCGCTGCTGGCTGCGTGGGCCATCGTTTTGGAGCGAAAATCGTACCATATGCAGGGGTACGCTGGTTTCGGACGTGACCTGCAATGGGCCGCATGGGCGCTGATCTTATACGGGCTAGTCGGCCAGGCCTTTCCTCAGAAAAGCATTCTGTTTCCTTCAACAATCATAAACTCCGAGCTGTTTTTGGACACTTTCGGATTTCCTGTTCAATTCTTCCGCGCCACCGAAGCAGCAATAATGGCCATCTTTTTCATCCGAGCCCTAAGGGCTTTCGAAGTTGAGCGGCAAAAACATCTTGCCCACGCGCAGAAGGAAAAAGTTAAGGCGCAGGATGAGGCATTGGTTGTCCAGAAGCAAGCCCAGATACAGACCGAAAAGCTAAACCTGGAACTTCGGGAGCGAGAGGAGATGCTGGGTGAGTTGCTACACCAGATCGTCTCAGCCCAAGAAGGCGAGCGGCGACGCGTCGCCCGGGAACTCCACGATGGAGCAGGTCAGATATTGACGGGATTGGGGCTCGGTCTGGCGGCTGCCGGCGAGAGCGCAAAGGTCGATCCAGAACTTGCTTCCCAACAATTGTCAGAATTAAAGAAGTTGAATGCGCAAGCATTGCAGGAATTGCATAACGTAATCGGGGACTTGCGACCGTCCGTTCTGGATAATCTCGGCCTAGTGCCGGCCCTTAAAGCCCAGGTGCGGGATTTCGAATCGCGTACTGGCGTGGAAGCGGATTTCGTCGTCGAGGGAAAACGAACCCGAATCCGGGCCGATCTTGAGACCATCGTATTTCGGATAGGTCAGGAGGCGCTTACTAACGTTGCCAAACATGCGGCGGCCGAGTCTGTCCATGTGCGCCTTCGTTTTAGGAATAGCTCGCTGAAACTCTCAATCGAGGATGATGGGCGTGGTTTCGATCCTGATGATGTTCTCTATAGGGGTGGCACACAGCGTTCGGCATGGGGATTGCTGGGTATTCAGGAGCGGGTTGCCCTTGTTGGCGGTCTCTGCTCCATCAGTTCCGAGCCGCACAAGGGCACAAAGATTGAGGCCACCATCCCCCTGATAGCCGAGGAAGATTAAGATGCCTAAGATCAAACTGATTCTGGCAGATGACCATGCCGTCGTCCGCTCCGGCCTTCGAATGCTTCTGGAAGTTCAGCCGGACATCGAAATATTAGCAGAGGTTGAATCGGGTACGGAAGCCGTCGCCAAGACCCGGTCTCTGCAGCCCGATATTGTGCTGATGGATATTCAGATGCCCGGTCTTAATGGCATTGAGGCTACGAAGCAGATTAAGAAGCTGGCCCCGGACACGGCCGTGTTGGCGCTAACGATGTACGAGGACGACCAGTATTTCTTCGAGATGCTGCATGCCGGGGCATCGGGCTATGTTCCAAAAAGAGCGGCACCAGACGAGCTATTGACCGCGATTCGGGCAGTTGGGAGAGGAGAGGTCTATCTCTACCCATCCCTGGCCTCCAGGCTGGTGCAGGATTACCTAAAACGGGCTGATTCCGGCGATCAGCCGCTGATTTATGACGATCTAACGCCTCGTGAGCGAGAAGTCCTTACCTTGATAGCTGAAGGGTTGTCCAATGCGGAAATCGCTGAACAACTCGTCATTAGTGTAAAGACAGTAGACCGCCATCGCGAGAATATCATGAGGAAACTCAATCTACACAGTCGAATTGATCTGGTGAAGTACGCGCTCAGAATAGGATTGATCGATCTGGATGATTGATCTGGCTGATTGATCTGGCTAATTGATTTAGGTTCGATTGAACTACCACTGAAATGGCGAGACGCCCCAAAACCTGGCAGCCCGGGGCGTCTCATTTTGGAAACGAGTATTCGGATTTAATTCATTGATACAGGTTATCGGGCGGGAACCATAGCGCGAGCGTAAATGGGGCAGTCATGACATCCGGCTGGCATGGCTCCATCGGATCGCAACCGCGCCAAGAAGCAAGGAATCCCGGGCTGTTTATAGGCTGCACAATTAACGCGCTCGGTTTCCTCGCAATTGTTTAGTATCCAACAAGGGATGGTCACGGCCGGCAATCTTACCCTTGGTTTACGGGAGACAGATGGTTCGGTCTCCATTATACCTTCTTCCTGGGCGAGGTCCTCGGCTTGCCAGCGGTCTACAAGACGGTTCATCAGGTAGCCGAAAGCGAGGGTAAGGGCCAAAGGTAATATGCATCGCAGGGAAAATAGGGCAACAAGTACCGCTGTTCCCTCTGATTCACTCATCGGTAATCCTCTTGAAGTTCAGTACTCGCAAACATAATTTGGGAATAATGAGGGCAAAAACCAGCATTAAGGTCACTCTTGAAACCAATATCACTAGTCAGTCGAAACACCTGCCGGAATCGATGTGGCTTCCCCACTCGGCTCTGATACGTCGTCACGTCCGTGATCGACCACCTTCAAGTAGCGCACACCCAGTGTAAAGGCCAGGATTCCATAGGCTACGACTCCGATTGTTACCAGGATTTCAATCAAGGATGGAAAGTACTGGGTATAGCGGGGGACAATATCCTGGGGCAGAACGCCATATACAACAAGCTGTCCGACCATGAGGATATCCCAGCGGTAGGCCAACAGTCCACCAACAACCATCAGAAGAGCCAGCATCTGAAGCCCCTTATTGCTTCGTAAGCGGCTGCTGAGCAAAATGATCATCGGGATGACCATCCCCAGGATAATTTCCCCTACCCAGAAATTGAAGGATAGCGGTCCTTGTGTCAGCATGTTAAGGCCCTCTGACCGCGCTGGCTCGTAGGTATAGCTCATCGAAAAGGCATCCCAAAATCGCAGATACAGGTAGCCAATCAAGGCAAATCCGACGAACTTGGCAACCTGGTCGAGAAGCTCATCGCGCACGGCTGCTTTTGGCGTGATCTTAGAAGCTAACCGAGAAGTGAGCACAACCAGCGCCGGTCCGGCAACCATGGCGGAGACGATGAACAGCACTGCCATTCCAGGCCGGTACCAAATTGGGCGTGCTTTCAGTATTCCGTATGTAGCCCCCAGAGATGATTGGTGAAGCATGGATAGAGTTAGACCTGCTATTGCAAGGATGGGGGCTATGTGATGTACCTTTGTCATGCGCATGGAGAGCCTGGGCCATCGAACCTTCATCCAGTCAGCATCGCCGAAGATAGGCATTACCTCCAATACCAACACTGCGAAGTATAGGCAGATGCACATGGTCACTTCCCATAGCGGGGAATGAGTGTTCCAGTAGATCAAGGCGTGCCACAGACGATCGGGACGGCCGATGTCCATCAACAGCATCATCATGGCCATGCTATAGCCGATAAGGCCGATGAAGACAGCCGTTCGAGCCACTGGCTGCAAGTGTTTCAATCCAAGCAGGTAAACCGCGGCCGATAACGTAAAGGCTCCGGCACTCAGGGCGATGGATGATAGATCCAAGGCGATCCACAAGCCCCACGGGACGAGGTCCGTTAGATTTGTAACCACCAGCCCACGAACCAGGACGATGACGCCCGCGATTAGGCCGGCTAGCATCAGGACACATAAAGAGACTACCCAGCCGGGAAACAGCAGCTTCTGTCGCTGGGATCTTATACTTATCATGATGCTACCTTCACTTCTGATTCACCATGGACAGGCAGGTAGTAAACGCGGGGTCCTGTCCCTAAACTTTCCTTTAGGCGGTAAGAGGGATTATCCGCCAGTAACTTGCTAACCGCGGATTCGGGATCGTTCAGATCGCCAAA
>JBARZW010000345.1:0-2301 GCA_049650305.1 Promineifilaceae bacterium (SeqCode) | reverse complement strand
ATTACCCTTCCGGGTAGTGACATATCACCCCAAATCAACATACACTGAACTTAATGACTGATGAGGCTCGATCAACCTGGAAATCGAATCGAGGATGAGTGCGGGTCAACAAGGTGGGACTTGGAATGAAAAAAATGGACGAATCCAGCTCAGCTACCGATGACTCCGATGGCAAGAAATCGTGCACCCGGCCTTCAGAAGCTATTCATTGCTACGAGATTCGATTCAAGGGTCACCTGGACGATCACTGGGCTGCTCGGTTCCATGGATGTTCCCTGACCCGCGAAGACGACGGCACGACGACGATGGTTGCTCCAGTTAAGGATCAGGCCGAGTTGTTCGGCCTGCTAAATAAAGTACGTGATTTATCACTTTTGGTGATCTCGGTCAATGAGATCGAGCCGCCAGAAGAAACAGAAGTTTTGTAGATAAGGAGTCGACGAAATGAATGCGAGACAAGATGGAAAACGCGAGAGAAGCTCAAACCCCTGCGCCGTTGCCGGCCGTATCATAGCCATTGCGGCTGTGGCTTTCGCCGTATGCGCACTGGTTAAATCCTTCGTATGCGGACAGGGCTGTGAATCCTGCCCATGCGGTGACGACTGCCGATCAAATAACTGTTCATGTCAGAGCGAGTCGTCCGAATCGGGATAGGGGAATCGAAACGAGGAACGGAATGGGTCGATTTACGGCTATCCGCGACCTCCACAATTATGAATGATATTTTGGTAAGGAGACAATGGAAATGACGAACAAAGAGAAATCAACTCAGAAGGACCTTCATCCTCCTTTCGAACTCGAAGGCTGTATGGAGATGATGGCTCAGATGATGTCCAAGACAACAAAACAAGAGGAAAGGGCTGACTTTTGCGCCGAGATGATGTCGGGATTCTCCGATGTCCAGGGCAGCGACAGCGATTTCAGTGAGATGATGTCTGAAATGATGGCTTCTTGTTTCGGTGCAACCGGCAAGACCGGCAAGGTTGCTAAGAATATGTAGAGATTTGGTCACTTTTCAATATCGGGATCGTGCTCTGCCAGGATTTCCCACATCGACATGCAAGATTTCCCGGCAGACACATCTCGATAAAAGTGTCCAATGTTATGGTGATAAAAAGGTGAATCCAATGACAGGACAATTTCTTGATATGACATCTTATACCGATTCAATCGATGTTAATGACCTGAAGGCCAGAGAGAAGAAACGAGCCCGAATGGCCCAGAGGCGGAAACTGGAAGCTATCTACTGGGGTGGGGTGCTGCTCTGGGCTGGCCTGGCCTTTGCGGCCGATGGCCTGGGCATCTTACCTCAAATCGGCGATTCGGACGTCTGGAGTTGGGTCTTTTTCGGAGCGGGGGCGTATGGTCTGTTGTTATCGTCCCTGAGCCTGCTATTCCCGGATCGCCCGAATCCAACGGCCTGGGACTATATATGGTCCGGTGGTTTATTCGCCATCGGACTCGGTGGCATAACCACCGTGGATGTTTTCTGGCCATTGGTACTGATCGCGGCCGGCGTGGCTATTTTTGGCCAAGTGTTTTTCAGCCGCGACTGATTCAGTTGACAGGCGCCTCCAGGGCGCCTGCCACGCTGTGGTATACGCGTTTTGGGTATGACTGTTCTGTATCTAAGCGTACAAGCAAGTCTTAAGGAGGACAGAAAATGAGTATCTCGATACCAGGGACTGGAAACCGATCCTGAACTGGCTGCAAGGTCGTGCATGATTGAGGTTACGCCCGAGAAGAGTTCATTTCCTTTGGTGTGGTCGTGACTCTGATGACGACGCGCGACCCGGAGATAGCCCGCGACCGGGTAGGGGTCAATTGGGACACACATGTCTTGTAAGCTACGATTCTGCCCGCGTTACTTCAAGGATAATGCACGGCTACTGGTCAAGTATCCAAAACGAAGGCAACAGTCATGAATGGTGAACGGAATACGGTCAGATCGGCTGTCAGACGTGAGCATGCCGAATATTACTTACTGACATCCCTGATCGCCTTTGGCGTCACGGTGATAGCTATTCGCGTTTTTCTCCAGTTGACCGGTTTTCCGCAGATTGGAAGCAGCGTGCTGCATATCGCCCACGCGCTCTGGGGGGCGCTACTGTTATTTATCGCCGTATTATTGCCCCTGGCCTTTGCCAATCGCTGGGCCATTCAGGCCAGCGCGTTATTGAGCGGGATAGGCATTGGCCTGTTCATTGATGAGGTGGGCAAATTCATCACCCAAACCAACGACTATTTCTTTCCACCAGCGCTTGCCCTCATCTATGGTTTCTTTCTCGTCACTGTCTTTAT
>JBARZW010000344.1:0-12414 GCA_049650305.1 Promineifilaceae bacterium (SeqCode) | reverse complement strand
TTGCTGGGAGAGGGGATGCTCAAGAGAGTGGTTGCGTCGCTCATGGGCAAGCGCCTGGAAGCCTTTGAATCCCTGGAAGATCTACCTTCCCCAATCTGGCCCCATTGGCAACAGCTGCTGGTACCCCAAATACGCGCCTTCGTCGACAATGGCGCGGTCAGGTCTGCCTTTGACGACCTACTGCTTCTAAAAGTCGACGGCACCCTGGCTCGGGCAGAGGCAGCGGGTGACGCTCTCGCTCCCCACATAACCAACCTGTTATTCCGGTGGGATAAGATTCAGCAATACCGTGCCCAGGGCGACTGGGTATCGGTATCAACCTTCCTTCATCCCCTTCGGGCGAGCATGAAAATCGTAGGCAGAAAGGGTTCTTGGAGCCCTGCAGATCCCAAGGCCATCATCAAAGAGCTCCGAGACTACTACGATAGTGGCCTGGGGGAACTTGGGGATACGCGCGTCAATCTGGAATTTGACCGGGCTTGGGCAGAGGCCCTGCCGGATCTTCGTCGCTTGCTCGATCAAGTTCTTCAAGGTTATTCGGACCTGAAGGGGAATGGACGGGATCTGGATTACGACGATCTGGAGAGCGGTGCCTTGAAGATCCTTCGGGATTTCCCCGCCGTGCGGGCCCGGTGGCAAGCCGAGATAAAGGCCATTTTAGTCGATGAATACCAGGATACCAACCTCCGGCAAAGAGACCTGGTAAATCTGATCGCGGGCGATGGCGGCAAGCTTTTTATCGTGGGCGATGCCAAACAGTCGATCTATCGCTTTAGGGGTGCTGATGTGGCTGTTTTTCGTGCCGAACGCGCTCGCATCGGTGCCGGGGATGGGAGAGCCTTTCAGCTAACCACATCTTACCGGGCCCATCGCGATCTCCTAAGTGGGTTAAATAGCCTGCTCAGACCGGTTCTGGGGGAGGCTGATGATCCAGAGCACCCATGGCGGGAGCCATTCAGTCCCTTGACCCACCATCGAGAAGAGCCCAAAGCAGGCATCAGTGCGCCTTTCATCGAGCTACACTTGACGGTTGGTAGCAAGGGAGATGGCGCCCTGGTCCGGGCGGCTCGTGCGGTCACCTCCCACATCCTAGATCTTGTCGAGGGGGAGGGATCGATCATCAAGTTCGGCGACATCGCGATTTTGTGTCGCGCGTCCACATCCTTTGGGGCCTATGAAAGCGCGTTGGATCGGGCAGGGGTGCCCTACCTCACCGTCGCCGGACGCGGTTTCTACGACAGACCTGAAATCCGCGATCTGTTGAACATGCTCCAAGCCGTGGCAGATCCGGCAGACAACCTGGCCTTATTTGGACTGCTTCGATCTCCAGCGAAGGGTTTTTCAGATGACGAGCTTTATCAACTCTTTGAATCCTGGGAAGAGAGGGATCGGGCGGGTTCGCTCTGGCAATTTCTCCAGGAGACAAGGGGTGAAAAGGCCATCAGAGCCACGCAGATCGTGGGCTCATTGTCCGAGCGCGCGGGCCGTATTCCCGTCGCTGGCGTACTGGAAAGATTCGTCAATATGACCGACTATCACGCAGCCCTGGTAAACGCCGGCAACCCACGGGCCGCTCGGAATGTGGCCAAGCTGATTGTGGACGCCCACAATAGCGGCATCGTCGGCATAGGTGAATTCTTAGCCTATGTTAGTGCTCTGCGCTCGGGCCCAGCGCGCGAAGGGGAGGCACCAGCGACGGTGGGGAATGTGGTCCGGATTATGACCGTCCATGCCGCTAAGGGCCTGGAGTTTCCTGTGGTCATCATCGGTGATATCGGTTACCAAAGAACAGGGGGAAGTGATCTACTCCTGGATCCAAAATGGGGGGTATTCCCAAAGGTTTCGGACGAGGATGGTGCCGTGCCCGGCATGTTCCGCCTGCTACAGAAGATCGAGCAAGACAAGGAGGAAGCGGAATCTGACCGATTGTTGTATGTCGCTGCGACCAGAGCTCAGGAGAAACTGATCCTCAACGGCTGCATCAGTCTTAACAAGGACAACCAGCCGAATCGCCTTGGTGGATGGTTGAAGAAGCTCGACGTCCCCCTGGAACTGAGCAAGGCACCTATCGACTACAATGTAGGCGGCGATCAGGCCCGGCAACATATGCTCAAAACCGGCGATTCGGAGGTTGGTTGTGCCATTTACGAACCGGAATTCGAAAGCAGACGGCTTCTCCGGATCCGGGACGATGATTCCGACGCAAAACGGGAATGGACGCCCGCCCTGTTGGCAAACCTGATCCCGGAACGACGTTCTCTGGAAGGCGAAGAAGACCAACCGGAGCGTTTTTGGCAGGTGTTACCGGATAAGGGACATTTTCAGGTGCCGGGGCGGGTAATCGGAATTCTGACGCACGAAGCCCTGGCAGCCTGGCGCTTTCCAGGAGCGGGATTCAAGGCGTGGATGGTCGCCCGGGCTCGCAGCCATGGTCTGACCGACGAAAAGCAGATTTCCAGGGGTGTCGAACGCGTTGAAACCTTGCTCGATCGATTCAAGAGCCACGAGCTCTTTTCGGAGATGGATTCGGCCGATCGCCGTCTGACCGAGGTCCCCTACGATGTTATGGGCTACTCTGGGCATGTAGAACACAGAAAGATTGACGCCCTCTTCCTAAAAGGCGGGAAGTGGACCCTGGTTGACTACAAAACTGATGAGATTGAGAAAGGGATAGAGGTTCAGAATTTTGTGGCCGAGAAGGGATATGAATCTCAAGTGAAACGGTACGCCGTGGCTGTGGAACGATTCATCGGCCAACGACCTAGGACGATCCTGTGCCTATTGGATTACCAGGGAGAAGTTTATCTTCATCCGAAATCAGAGTAGGTCTGCACCATCTTCTTCATCCGCGCCTGGCTGTCTGCGAACCCTCCAGGGCGGTTGCGCGCGTGCCAGATAACCTCATGGTTGTCCAGAAGGCGCTCGCCTTCGGTCGCCAGACGCCGGCCCCGTGTGCTGTCTTCCAAGCCGGCTCCGCGTCGTAGGACCCAGATCGCCCGCCGGCAGGCGTGCCGCAACATATCCGCGACCCAAGAGAGCTCTCTTTGCACAAGATCGGCATCAACTCTCCGCATTCTGCTCTCCGGCAAGGAGGACGATATGCCCTCAATAATGGCCAACGTTGTCCGAAATTGCTTCACAGCTTGCTCAATCTCGCCGTTTGGGCAAACCAGGGAGCTTATCTTATCTGGTTCAGCTTGAAGAACGCGGAACAGTACTGTGCTATTGGGTAATTGGACCTGGGTAGACTCGTATACATTACCCAAATCGCAGGCAACCACACCGGCGATCCCGCTAGGATCGAGATAGGCAGATGAGTTCAGCGCTTCCTGGATATCAATGTCCCGGTTGGCTTCAACAGCCCAGGAAACAGCGGCCCCGTAGGCGTACCCAAGGTAGCTGACCGGCAATGGTTGCCAGTGCCCGTTATCTCCCCAATCCGTGTTAAGATAACCGATTGCGCCGTGTTTTAGACCGCTCTCGGCCGCGTTTGAAATGTTCGATACGGCGTTACTCGTCCGACCAGCCACCGAGTTCCACGAGGAAGTTCCCGGACAGACATAGAAGGGTATTTTCGAATCGGCGAATAGGGCGCCGTGTTTATCAAAGGGGTGATTCGCCTCATATCCCCATTCCAGGGCCACCAAGTCTCGGGGAAGCTCATCCACCAGATCCGGATGTTCCATAACGATATCACCCCAAAACTGCATGGTATGGTCACGGTCGTGCACTTCGTGGTAAATCTTGAGTAGAAAGTCCAGGTAGACGCGCCCGGGGCTTAACCTGGCGACTAAATCTTTGCTTCTTCCCTGGCCCAGGTCTACCGTTTCATCACAGCCAACATTGATCTGGTTGCTTCTAAAATTCGGCAACAATTCGTCATATAAGCCCCTAATAAGCTCAATACTGCCCGGTTCGGCCGGAGCCAGCGAAAACGGTTCATCGAAATGTCCCCAAGATGTGTCGCAGCCCTGAGGGCATTCGGCAAGGTGGTTGTATTCCTTGTGGACAAGCCACCGGCGCATATGCCCAAAGGAATTCTGGTTGGGAACCAGTTCGATAAACCGCTCGCGACAGTAACGATCTAACGTCTGTACTTCATCGGCGGTGATCGGGGACGCACTAGACCACACTACAGGGTGGTTTTGGTAAGCGAACGTATGCTCTGTGTAAAGCTGGAACTGGTTGATCTTCCACGAGGCAAGCAAGTCCATCAACGAGAACAGCGTTTCCATCGTTGGAACTTTATCCCTGCTGATATCAAGCATGACGCCCCTATTAGGGAAATCGGGCCAATCTCGAATATGCAGGCAAGGCAGCGCTCGGCCCGCCTGCCGGATTATCTGGATCAAGGTTTGCGCACTGTAGAAGATACCGGCTGGTCTGCTAGCCACCGATTCAATTCCGTCATCGGCAATGGATATCTCGTAACCCTCGTTGGGCATGACGGCGTTAGGTATCACACGCAACCTGATCTCAGACGGATGGCTAGCCGGCGATAAACTAGCACCGGCAGCTAGAGAGTCCGTCTCTCCACCACTGATTTTCCATCCGGTCCTGTTTGCGCCAGCCAATGCGGCTATCAGCGATTCGGCGGTCAGGCGTAATTCGCCTTCATTTGCCCCCTCAATAACGACCAGCCCACGTTCGGGCAGCGAGAAGGTTCCCCCAGTAAAATCAATGAGCCGCGGTCGGGGGAGTAATACAAAATCACTGGCCGTGTCACCACTCATCCTGGATCCGTCCTTCTTTATTCTGGTTTAAGAAACTCCCGCCCCGGCCGGTCATAGTATTCAAGCACCGCCAACATGCCTGCCAGGTTTTCAGGCCACTCGATAAGATCATGGGAAGCTAACTCCACCGTTAAAGACGGGATGCCCTGAATGGACAGCCAGTCACCAGCGTCGCCGCTGATATCATAGTGCGTGAACTGATCGGTAACCGGGTATCCTGACGCCGTCCCGTAGACCTCGGCCAGTTCCCGAGTGTGTTGAAACAGCTCCGAGCACCCCGCTCCATAAACTCCGTCGGCCGAACTATGCCAGAAAATAACGCTGCTGGGTTGCTGTTCGAGGAAATAGTCACGTAGCGCCTTGCTCTCTGGCTCCGAAAAGGGGTTCGTCCCCCCGCTAACAGGCTGATCTCGCCAGAACGCCGACGGTTTCCAGTTGCAGGCCCAATTGCGATTCAGATCAACGCTTCGACCATTAAACCGGCCGGCGGTCGTATCAGGGGCCAGGTCGCCATATTCGAAACGACCCTCTTTTCCGGTAACCTTAAATTGGCCGTCAGGGTTAGCCGACGGGATGATGATCAGGGTCACATATTCTGGAATAGCGATTGGGTGGGCGAGGAAATAGTCGATGGCCTGGTAGGCCAACATGATGGTATTCCACTCGTAGCCCCCATGGATACCGCCAACGAAGACCACCTTGTAAGGACCTTGGCCGAATTGGTAGCTAATGATCGGCCGGTTCTCAAAGGAGTATCCAATCACTTGCTGCGTTCCGTGAGGAGGGGGTGATACCTTAGTCTCTTCGCCTGCTTCTGGCGTAACGGTAAGCGAGGTTGGCTCAGGAGCTTGGCTAGGCGCTGCTGACGTAGTCGTCACCGCAGTGATGGTCGGAGATTCAGCGCCGTCTAACAAAGATCCACCGGCCTCTTCAACAGATAGTGTTGCAGTCTGAGTGCTCGACGAAGGCCGTGAATATGTGATAGAGCGGGTCAGTCTGGCAGAAGGCGTATCTTTGTCCACTGGGTATTGCGATGCGCCAACCGGTTCGTAATCTATACCGGGGTACGGGCTAGCCATATCCTTGGAAGAGCAAGCGACCAGCAGCAGGATGACCGACAAGAAAGCAAATCTAAGAGGCCTTGGCATTATCAATCGCTCAGCCAGCATCAGTGTTCAGAAAGAATGTCTTCCTAGTCGTATCCATATAAGGCAACCGCCCAGCTCTCCGGGCGCTATATCATGACCACGCCGATCGAGTAAGCCTTCGTTCATATAAAAACCACAAAATACGCTAGCCGTGTTTCGTCGGGAATCAAGTTTCTCCTGGATCGATACGTTTCGGTCCAGCGCTCTCAAAGCGCGAGAGAATAGCGCCCACAATGATAACGATAAGGCCTGCTACGACGCCCCACACACCAATTTCCGGGGAGAACGAGACGAAGCTGATATCTGAAGAATCACTTCTCGCTTCCAGCCACTTGAAGGCCAGCACCAACAAGCCTATTGAAGCCGCCGCCACCTGTCCGGCGGCCGCCAAAGAGCCAGGAAACACCTCCAGGGCGGAGATCAGAACCAACCCAAAGACCACCAATGCCGCCAACGGGACGGCAAGAAAAACCAAGTCGGGCTCCACCTCCTCCGTACCGACGCCAAGGTCAATATCTGTTCCAGCCACCAGGTCATAGCCGCTCAAGGTGGCGATCTCTTGCTCGCTACAACTCACTGAAATCCAGGGCAAGAAGAAGCAGACCAAAACCACGAACGCAGCCGAGCTTGAAATGATCCTCCCCGTAGACATCACATATCTCCTGAACTACTTTGGATCGTCTGCCTTAGAGCTTCAAATCCGTTAACATGCACCTTTAATGATGGTGCCCGTGTTTAGCGTCTTTGCTCAGAAACTTGTCGGGATCCTTGTCAAAGGTGGATTTGCAGCCAGGGGCGCAGAAATAGTAGGTTTGCCCTTTATATTCAGACTTCCACTGGGCTTTTTCTGGATCAACCTCCATTTTACAAACGGGATCGATGGCCATGGTATTTCCTCCTGAAGATGTTCGGGTGCGAGCTTCATCTAGCCAGTATTTTCCTCCGCACCTGTCTGACATGGCGGGACGCTTTGCCTCACCGTTCGCATCAGACGCTCATATAACTATATCTTCCCAGGCGAATCGGTCCACAATGGTGTGCCGGCCTGCAGTAGCTGGCCATTCTGCATTGGCGAACCCAATCTCTTTCCCCAAAGTGCCCATCCTGACATTGCACGCATCGCAATTCAGGTAGAATGGTGATCTGAACGCCGAACGCAATTCAAGAATGAATAGTCGCTGTTCAGTTGACTCTTGGAGGAGTAATGGCCAAGACGGGCAGACGGCCGGTACGGAAGTCTCTTTGACCGTGCACCTCCCATATTCAAAGAAGAGGAGTGATCTATGATTTCATCACGACGAATAGCCATCTTAGGCTTGATCGTTCTTGCCTTATCCGCCTGCACGTCAGGGGACGAAGGTGATGGCGCTTCTCTGATCGAAGAAGTCACCTTCAAATCCATCGACGAGATCGTGGAATCCGAACTGCTGGTCACTAATTTCGCCAACGACGGCACAGCGACCTTACCCATTCAATCCTCAATACCTGTCGCCTGCACCATCGTATACGGCACCACGGCTGAATTTGGTTCCCTCAGCCTCGATCAGGATATGGCTGGTGGCACGCACTCCGACCACAGTCCCCTCCTCAGCGGGCTTGAACCCGAGACTGAGTACTTTTACCGGGTTCAAGGCGTAGACGACAAGGGTGTGATTTATCTCTCCGAAGTAATGACTTTCACCACGCCGCCATACGAGGAGTCTCAGATGCAGAACCTGGCTTCCCCAGAGATGGGGGCCGAGATCGCCGGCTTCAGCAGCGCCTTTGGCGGCGCTGGGGTCGACGACCGTTGGGGCGCCGGTAGCGCGTTCGACGACAGTTCAAATAGTGAGTGGTCCAGTGCAGGGGACGGCGACGAGGCCTGGATCGAGGTGAAGTTGGCCCAACCCGCGCGCATCGATAGCGTCGCTTTTCATAGCCGGGCCATGGCCGATGGCAGCGCCATCACCCGGCGCTTTACTATCACCACGGATACAGGGGAAGTCCTTGGACCATTCGAGCTAGCCAGCACCGATAACGGCTATTCCTTCGAGGTCGATATCCTTGCCGAGACCTTGCGATTTGACCTGGTCGAGACCACCGGCGGTAACACTGGCGTGGTCGATATCGCCGTGTATGGGGAATTCATCGGGGACTAGGGATGTCGCAGAGCGACCGCTTCGCGATCGGGGACTGGGGACCTGCCGAGTGGACTCGGCATGGGGAAGGGAGAAAGGAGCAGGTAGCAAGTGGCAGGAAGCATGTCATTGACTGAGTGGATCTCAATTTAGAGAAAGTCGTCAGTTAGGTGTGTAGCGACCAAGTCCAACTTCATTGGACCGACCAGCGACCAACGACCAGTTCCAACGACTAGCGACCAGCGACTGGCCGAGCGAAGCTCGGCTTGCTAATCCGTGGCCAGGGCCGGGCCAAGTTGGCCAAAGCCGGTGTAGACTGTCTCGAGTTGTTCCCTGAATTGTTTTGTATAGAGGTCGTAGTAGTGCCCGCGGGCCCGGATCAGCTCCGCATGGGTGCCCACCTCGGCGATGCGACCGTCTTCGATGACCAGGATGCGATCGGCTTGCTTGATGGTCGACAGCCGGTGGGCGATCACGAAGCTGGTACAGTTGGCCATCAGCGTCTCCATGCCCTTTTGGATGAGCGCCTCGGTGAGGGTGTCTACCGAGCTGGTAGCCTCGTCCATGATGAAGACCTCTGGCTTAGCCAGTACCGCTCTGGCGAGGCTGACTAACTGCTTTTGACCGACAGATAACAGGTTACCACCCTCGCCAACCTCTTCGTCGTAGCTATTTTCAAGGGTGATGATGAAATCGTGAGCGCCTGCCAACCTGGCTGCGTCCTCAATATCCTCCTCGCTGGCGTCCAACCGGCCGTAGCGAATGTTTTCCCGGATCGTGCCCGAGAATAGATGCGGCGTCTGGAGCACAACCCCAATGCGCGATTGGATGCTGTGTAGGGTTAGATCCTGGTAATCGTGCCCGGCCATGACTATCTGCCCGCTCTTAGGCTCGTAGAACCTGGCCAGCAAGTTGACGATCGTTGATTTGCCAGCGCCCGTTGGGCCAACCAGGGCGAGCGTCTCCCCTTGCTTGACCGTGAGGTTGAAATCGCGCAGAACGGGCTTATCTTCTTCGTAGTAAAATTCGACGTGGTCGAAGACGATATTTCCGGCAATTGAATCTACTTCGATAGCTTCGGGCCGGTCCACTATATCGGCTTTCGAGTCAACCAGGGAGAAAACCCGCTCGGCCGAAGCGATCGATTGCTGCATCTCGGCGTAAACCCGGGCAAGCTCCTGGATCGGCCAGAGCATGAAGGTCACGTACATAATGAAGGCCTGGATGCCGCCGATGGTCAGATTGCCCAGATTGATCTGCCAGCCGCCGAAGACGACGATAGCCCCGATGGCGATGGCGCTGATGATCTGGACGACCGGCAGGAACAAGGCTGATAGCCAGGCGGCTCGGAAACCAGATTGGTACATCTCGTCGGTTAGCTCGCTGAATTCGCCCAGGTTTTCCTCTTCCCGGACCAGGGCTTTAGCCACCCTCACCCCGGTGATATTCTCGTTGTATGCCCCGGTGATCTTGGAGTTCATCTTGCGCACGATGCGGTATTCGACCAGGATCTTCCGCTTGAACTGAACGGCGACCACCAGCAATACGGGGATGATGCCGATGACGATGAGGGCCAGCTGCCAGTTGATGATGAGCATAAAAATGAAGGCTGTGACGATTCGGGTGAAGGACCAGGTGATGTCTAGCAGACCCCAGGAGACAAGCTCGGCGATTCGTTGTGAGTCGGATGTGACCCGGGACATGATCCAGCCCACAGGCGTGTGGTCGAAGTAGGAGAAGGAGAGCCCCTGCAATCGGTCGAACATCTTCTTGCGCAGGTCGTACTGGACGTTCTCGCCCAAGATGCCGGCCGTGTAAATGAACCCGTAGACGAAAACTGACTGGAACATGATCAGCACGGCGTAGAAGATGATGATGCGTGTCAGCGCGTCCTTGTCACCTGGAATGATACCGACGTCGATTATCTGTTTGCTAAGGTAGGTGGTGGTCGAGTCGATGACGGCTACAGCGCTGATGAAGAACAGGAATCCGACCAGCATCTTCCAATGGGGCTTGGTCTGAGCCATGATCCGCCTGAAGGTGCGGCCGTTAAACTGGGTGGTAAATTCTTCTTCTTCGAATTCGTATGTGTCAGCCATAGGTTACTTTAGGCCGGGATCAGGTCGCCCAGCTCCTCCTGTAGCTCGTCTTCGATTCTTGCCTGAAGATCATATATCTCGCGGTAGATGCCCGGTTGGGAGACGAGCTCGTAGTGAGAGCCCTTCTGAATGACCTGCCCCTTGTCCAGGACCAGGATCAGGTCGGCCGTCATCACCGTTTGAATGCGATGGGCGATGATAAAGCTGGTTCGTCCTTCCATAAGTCGTTCTAGAGCAACGCGAATGGTGGCTTCGGTCTCCGTGTCCACTGAGGATGTGGCATCGTCCAAGATGAGTATGCGCGGGTTTTTCAACAAGGTGCGGGCGATGGCGATGCGCTGCTTCTGCCCACCAGATAAAGTTACGCCCCGCTCGCCGACCAGGGTGTTATAACCTTTCGGGAAGCCGAGAATGACGTCGTGTATGGCGGCTGCTTTTGCTGCCGCTTGGACCTCTTCATCGGAGACGTCCCAGCCGACGCTGTAAGCGATGTTCTCCCGGATGGTTCGCGAGAAGAGAAACGGCTCCTGCTCCACGATGCCTATCTGCTTGCGCAGGTATCTACGCGGGTATTGGTTGATAGCTACACCGTCCAACAGCAGGCGGCCGCCGGTGATCTCGTAGAAGCGGGGCAGCAAATTGACCAGGGAGGTTTTACCCGAGCCGGTTGAACCGAGCAGGGCTACCGATTGGCCCGGCCGGCATTCGAAGCTGATGTCCCTCAGCACCGGTGAGGTGCCCGCGTATTTGAAACAGACTTCGTCGAAGATAATCTCGCCGCGCACACCACTGACCGGAGCGTAGGTGCCGGCCGTTAAGGGCTCGCGCTCTTCCTTGATCACGGTCATTATCCGGTCGTAGGAGACCATGGCCTGGGTTATCTGGACGATGAGCCGGCCCAGTACGCGCATGGGCCAGATGATCCAGATAACCATACCGGCGTAGGCTACGTAAGTGCCCAAGGTGATGGTGCCGTTGATAACCATGATGGCCCCGACCAGGTAGCCGATGATCATCTGGAAGCCGGCCAGGATATCCGACACGGGCCAGTAATAGGAGTGTAATCTGATCAACCGCCGGCCGCGTTGGTACCGTTCGAAGTTGTCGGTATCGAATTTTTCCCGTTCGTAATCCTGGCGGGCGAAGGCCTTGACCACCCGGACGCCGCTCAGGTTTTCCTGTAGCGTGGTGGATAAAGTCGCCTCTTGCTCCTGGTAGGACTCGTAGGCCTTGGAGATCCTCCTGAAGAAGAAGATGGACATGACAATGATGAAGGGGATGACCACCACCGAAATCAAGGCCAGTTGGGCGTTCAGGTTGTAGATGGCGATGAAGTTGATGGTGAAGAGGAGGATGATCCGGCCGAAGCCGATGGCCTCCTGGGCGAAGAAGCGGCGGATGGCATCTACATCAGAGGTGGCCCGTTGGATCAGTTCGCCGGTCTGGATCTTGTCGTGATAGCTGAAGGTCATCCGCTGGATGTGGTCGAACAGGTAGTTGCGCAAACGGCGGGCCAGCCCTTCGGAAGTGCGGGCCGCCAACCGGCCGCTCAGGAAGGTGAAGGAGCCTTCCAGCAAAGCCAGGGCCACGAAGCCGAAGGCCACCAAGAGCAGTGTTTGGTCCAGGTCGCCCTGGGCCAGGACGTCGTCGATGAGGAAGGCCAGCAGGAAGTAGGAGGCGGTCTTTAATACCGCGGCGATGGCCAGGGCGATGACGGCGCCCAGATAGACGAGCCGGTAGCCACGCATCATCCGCCACAGGCCGAGCAGCCTGTTGTCGGAGACGGTTTTCTGAAGATCTACCTGTGGTTGTTCGTTAACTGAAGACATCGAAAGCTACGGTTCACACGAAAGAAACTGTCTGCATTATCATAGACTGGGGATCTATTATCCATACGGGCGCAATCCAAGCTGGCTGTAATCCAACCTTGTGAGTTTATCATAGATGGGCTGTTGGGCTGTAAAATGGTTGACAGGCCGAGAAGGGTACAGGGGGAAAGGGGCAGGGGGAATGCGGAAAGGATGCAAGTGGCAGGTAGCAGGAGGAAAGTCGTTCACATGTAGATTGGATATGAGGAAGGGACGCATGTAGCAGGTAACAGCTGTATGGTGGAGCATGGCTCGGAATACGAAAAGCGGAATGTAGGGGCGACGCGCGCGTCGTCCTGATAGGTGTTTGGAAAACCCCGGTTTCTCTTTGGTCAGTCATCTCCCGTTAATTGTTCCTCCGGAAATTGAGCTTTTGATAATTTCTCCACTAACTCCCTGAGCAATCTGACCCGATATTCTGGGGCAAGTGGAAGGGCGGTTTTGTACAA
>JBARZW010000343.1:0-54929 GCA_049650305.1 Promineifilaceae bacterium (SeqCode) | reverse complement strand
GGATCCCAAACGGGAAGCGTTTCAAAGCAGCACAGATCGGCGGGCCGTCGGGCGGTTGTATTCCGGCCGAGCACTTAGATGTCAAAATCGACTACGAATCCTTGACATCTTTGGGAGCCATCATGGGTTCTGGGGGATTAGTAGTTGCCGACGAAGACACCTGCATGGTCGATTTTGCCCGCTACTTTATGGAGTTTACCCAGGAAGAATCCTGCGGTAAATGCGTGCCGTGTCGTCTGGGTACCAAAGCTATGCTCACCACCCTTGAACGTATTTGTGCCGGTCAAGGTCGGCCTGGAGATATCGAATACCTGGTGGAACTGGGTCAAGAGATCAGGAAATCCTCGCTATGTGGTTTAGGACAGACGGCGCCAAATCCCGTACTTTCGACCTTGCGATATTTCCGTGATGAGTATGAGGCCCACATTTTCGAGGGAACTTGTCCGGCAAGAGTTTGTAAGGGGTTGATTACCTATTCGGTGATCCCAGAGAACTGCACTGGCTGTATGGTTTGCTTGCGTAATTGCCCAGAAAATGCCATCAGCGGGGTCAAACAAGAAGTCCATGTAATTGATGTTGACAAGTGTAACCGGTGTGGGACTTGCATGAGTCTGTGCAAATTCAACGCCATCTCTGTGAGCTAATTATGATTCACTTAACCATAAACGGTAGCGATATTGCAATAGCCGAGGGGCGAACATTGCTGGAAGCATGTCGTGAGAACGGCATCGATGTGCCAACGCTCTGTTATCATCCGGCCTTGGAGCCTTACGGCGCTTGCCGGCTTTGTATCGTGGAGATCCTGGAAGATACGAACTCTTCAAGACTAGTAGCTTCCTGCGCCTATCCATGTCAGGAAGGTCTGCAGGTCGAGACTAATAGTGCTGCGGTCAGACGAAACCGACGCTTGACGGCCGAGCTCCTATTAGCTGGCGCTTATCGAACTCCTGAGATTGTGGCCTTGGCGGAAAAGTTGGGCGTGGAGGAACCACGCTACAGACTTCCGGATACGGATTCGTGCGTGCTTTGCGGGTTATGTGTTAGGGCGTGCAATGAGATCGTCGGTATCAGCGCGATTAGCATGATCAATCGCGGGAGTACCAAGCAAGTAAGTGTACCTTTTGCAACGGTCTCGTCTAGTTGCATCTCCTGCGGTACGTGCGTATTGATCTGTCCCACAGGCAAATTGACTCTTAACGATGTTAGCGGGCTTCATCTTCCTCAACACCCGTTTGCCGATTACCAGCAGTTTTATTGTCAGTTATGCGATGACACAGCTCAAATTCCGATGAACGGCAGCAGAAGTGTAGGATAACAATATGGCCGAAGAGAGATTGCCACGAATAGGTGTGATCGTATGCAGGTGTGGGGGCGAAATCAACTCGACGCTTAATGTAGATGATCTCTTGCAACAAGTCGCCTCATTGCCCGGTGTAGTTTACACAAGCTCGGGTGCTTACCCTTGCAGCAAAGATGGGCAGAGTAGATTGCAGCAAGCAATTCAAGAACAGCGTTTGGAACGTCTGTTGGTTGCCGGTTGCACTCCCCACTTAATCGAGAAGCTATTCCGAAGAATGGCTGAGATAGCCGGGCTGCATCCAAGCTACGTTACTATCGCCAATATTCGCGAGCAGTGCGTCAATGTGCATGCGGAACAGCCTGTACGAGCTCAACGGAAGGCTATCGACCTGATTGCCATGGGTGTGAATCAATTAACCACCATCCGACCGGCTCATTCATATTCAAGCAAAATCATCCCATCGGCGATGATTGTTGGAGGCGACTTAGTCGGGCTAACTACCGCCTTAACCCTGGCCGATAACGGCATTGACGTAACGTTGGTAGAAGCCCCCAAGCAGTCGACCAGTATGCCATTGCTCTACCAAGACCAAGAAGAAAACCTGCTTGCCAGTAAGGTTAGAGCTGTCCGTCAACATTCCCGCATTCACAACATAAAAGGTGCCCGACTGACCAATGTAACGGGCATTCCCGGAAATTATCATGTTACGGTGACGCAAAACGGCAAGGTTGTGCTCTACGATGTGGGTGCAGTAGTGCTCACCGGAGATTCTCTAATCAAAAGGCAGATTACCGGTCAATGGATTGGTAAAACGCCGACAATGTCTCTGTACGAAGCGCAGATGGGCTTGCCTGGTATAACGGCCAGCGGCAATGGGTCTGGGTCTCAGGTAGTCATCATTCTACCGGTTGACGATCACGGCCCAAGCGCCCGATTGAACAGCCGGCTCGCTATCCACCTGGCTATCTCGTTGAAGGAGATGGACGCGCGTTCTCACGTCAACATATTATTCCAAGATCCGGATCTAACCGACCCCAATAAGCCTGATTTCGTGGCGGCCAAAGAATCAGGTGTCTCCTTTATCCGCTATCGCGAGCACCAACCACCGGTCATCGGCGATCGTCGCGTAACTGTGTTGGATCCGATCACCGGTGAGCGAATGCACTTTCCCTGTGATCAAGTTTTCGCAGCGCTGCTATACCGAGCTGACGCTTACCTTAGCAAACTGGCTGCCCTGTTCCGCCTACCCCAGGATCAGGAAAATTTCGTAATAGAGCCACGGATCCGTCTGTACCCCGAAATGGTGATAGATGACGGGGTATACGCCATCGGATTTGCTCACCAGCCATTGGATGTCGAGGCAGCGCTCCTCGAGGCCTATGTAACGTGCGGGCGAGTTCTGCATTTCTTAAGACAAGACTCCATTAGAAAAGAAACGCCGGTAGCGGAGATTGATCCGGCGCTGTGTACTGGTTGTGGAAGCTGTGTCGAGGTCTGTCCAACGCAAAGCATTGAGATGATTCAACGCTCGTCCAAATTTTCCCTGGCGGGCGTTAACTGGGCTCGCTGTATTGGCTGTGGCAACTGTGTGGTCACTTGTTCGGCAAAGGCAATCAGTTTGCCAGAGTGGGATGATCTGAGCCTGATGGGTCAGATCTCAGCCGCGTTCGGAAACGGTTACGGTCTAGAAACCGTAAACGATAGCTTAGATCCCTCACCACGGATCGTCGCGCTAGCTTGTAACTGGAGTGCAAGTATCGCAGCCGATTTGGCAGGAAGCCGTCGGATACCCTACCCACCTGGAGTCCGTCTCATCCGGCTAAATTGCTCGGCCCGATTAGATCCCAGCATGGTGTTGTGGGCGTTGTTAAACGGCGCTGACGGGGTTGCCCTCGGCGCTTGCGGTCTGGGTGAATGTCACTACGGGCATGGGAATATCTGGGCTATGCAACGGATGGCAAACCTGAAGCAACAAATGGCTGATCGTGGTATTGATCCGCGCCGCATTCGGCTATTCATGTTGTCCGGCGATGACGCCAAGCAATTTGCTGCCGAAATGACCGAATTTGCCGAGGAAATCAAGTTAATTAGGCACACATTTAAGATACCAACACACCAAGAGCAAGCTGCCGGTTGAGTCCAGCACTCATCAAGCTGTCTCCATGGAGGTTCGCATGTCACATCGATTGGAAACTGAAGTTTGGTCACTGAATAATTGTGCAGGTTGTGGGCTCTGCGTGGCGGCCTGTTCAAAACAGGTGCTCCACTGGGACGGGACAGACCATCCCATTAGGGATGTACCCATCAAAACAGTTGGTTATACCAAGGTCCCACTTGACAGCTGTACCTTTTGTGACGAGTTATGCGCCGAGGTTTGCCCTAGGTTGGCCCATTGGACGCCGATTGAAGCCCAGGTAGCTGTTGCAGCGCGCGCTGTTAGACCTATTCAATCAGGGATACCGAATGACGTGATTCGCAGCATCCTGGCTGCCGGGTACGTGGCAGGTCTGTTAGATGGGGTTGTTACGCTTGATGTCGAACCATGGAGCCTGAAACCAGTCGCCCGAGTCGCGGAAAGTGTCGAAGAAATAGTGTCTGGTATCGGTCCGCAGTACCTTTGGGCACCTGTCTTGGACGTCTTGAATGAAGCGATATTTGTCAGGCGAATGGAGAAGGTTGCTGTAGTCGGCACGCCTTGCACAGCCCAGGCGATTCGCAAGCTAAAGGAAACAAGCAATCCACGGCTGAGATATTATCGGGAAGCGATCACTCTGAGCATCGCGATATTTTGCACCGGCACCTACCAGCCAGCACTCATAGATGAACTCCTCGTCCGGCAGGGTGGGATTTTTCCTGAGCATGTGAGGCGGGTCGAGGTCTCGCCCGACGGCCAATGGCTCCAAGCGATATTGTGGGATGGCACTGTATGGCGCATCTCCCGCCAAGAGGCGGAACCTTACACCCGCGCCGGTTGTGCTAGTTGCACCGACTATTCGGGCGAATCGGCCGACCTCGCGGTTGGTCAGTTATCCACCGCTGACGAAGTTTCAACTTTGCTGATCAGGACACGGACTGGGGATATCTTTATCCGGAACGCGATTCTAATGAATATGCTGGAAACCAGTGAAGATGTGGACAAAGATGCGCTGGCAGCTATCGCCAATGAAAAAGAAAAACGGGACCGTGCCCTGGCATTCAAAGAAACACAGGTGCTGATGCTGGATGCATTGGCCGATCCTGGCAGACGCAATGAAGCCATACAACAATTCGCCCGTCTCTATCTCACACCAGTTCGCACGAAGAGGGAACGGATGGTGGTAGATAGCTGCACCGGTTGTTAAGTCGGGAGGCCATGATGAGTACTATCGATGCTAAAGATATGGATTTGAAACAGGTCAATGCACTCCTTCAGGAATGTGTGAATGGCGATCCGGTGACTATTACTAATGCCAGCCATATACATGGGCTGGCTGCTGGCTTCCGGCACGGTGAAATCCACATTCAGAGCCCTGCCGGCGACTACTTGGGGGTGCTTAACGACGGCGCAACCATTAAGGTTGGGCAGAGCGTCGGCAAGTACGTGGCTGATAACATGACCCGGGGAGAAGTAATCATTGAGGGTGATACCGATTATGGTGCTGCCCAGTACTGTTATGGCGGAACTGTCGTGATCTACGGTAATGCCGGCGACTTCACGGCGACCATGAACAAGGGTGCCACAATCATTGCGGCGGGCAATGTAGGAGATGAAGCTGGCACCTATATGCTGGGCGGTGACTTAATTGTCACTGGAAACGCGGGGCAAAACTTCGCCAACTATCTTATCCGCGGGACCGTTTATATCGGCGGCTCGTGGGAAAGTCTGGGTCATAATACCGAGAGTGTCGCTCTTGTTGACGAGGATATATCCAAACTACGTTCGTTATTAAGAAGATACGAAATTGCAGCCGATCCCGCCGGATTCAAGAAAATCGTCGCTGTGTCAACGAAACCATTTTACAAATAGGAGGACATTATGAGCGTTGTGGGTGCGTTTTGTGTAAGTGTTAACCGACAACTCTGCTTAAACGCTCAGATGCCGGGCAAGTGCGCCACATGCGCTGAGGTCTGTCCCCACGGGGTTTACGGGTTTGATCCAGTGACAGGACAGATGACCATTCAGAACTATAATGCCTGTGTTGGATGTCGCATCTGTGCAGAATTCTGTCCGGTCAACGCGATACGAATTAACCCGGCCGAGTCCGAGTACATCAGTCGGTATCCCTGGACACTTGGGGCGGTCGAGGAGATTCACCATAAGGCACAAACAGGTGAATACTTACTCCGCGGGTTCGGCACCCAAGGACCAACACCTAACTTTGACATGATCACAGTGGTGCCAAGCCAGATTGCCAGCCATGCGCCCCGGGATAAGTATCGCGAAGAGTGTAACTTAGAGGTGGTTATCGGCGAGGAGACTTGCGAGGAGCCCATTCGCCTGAAACTCCCCATTGTTTGGCCGGCGATGTCTTTCGGCGCCCTGAGCAAAGAGGCCAAGATGGCCCTGGCTATTGGGGCAGCAATGACCGGAATTGCCACAAACACGGGCGAGGGTGGTGTACTGCCTGAGGAGACCTGGCTCTCTAGGGGCTTTGAGGATGAGGAATTCTACCATCAGCGCTGGCAACCTGGCGGTTACCTTATCGTGCAATGGTCTACAGGCCGGTGGGGTGTATCGGCTGACTACGTACGGTGCGGTGATGGTGTGGAAATCAAGATAGGTCAAGGTGCAAAACCAGGCATGGGTGGTCATCTTTTGGGAGCCAAAGTAAACGAAGAGGTTGCTCGTGTTCGTGGCATACCTGTTGGCTCAGATGTGCTCAGTCCGTGTCGCTATTACGACGTACAATCGTTGGAAGACATGAAACACATGGTGGCCTTCTTGCGTAATGTAACCGAGTACAAAAAGCCGATCTTGTTCAAGCTAGGGCCATCCCGACCCTATGCTGACGTTGCCGCATGTATTGAGGCCGGGGCCGATGCCATTAGTATTGATGGCCTTGTCGGGGGCACCGGATGTTCGCCAGATCTAGTCACCCAGGGCGTTGGGATCCCAACCATCGCCTGTATCCCGCGTGCTGTACAGGCCCTCAAAGATTATGGCGTACATCGTAAGGTTAAACTAATTGCCATGGGCGGCATGCGGAGCGGACTGGATGCCTTCAAGGCCTTGGCCATGGGTGCCGATGCCGTTGGTTTTGGTAGTGCCGCCGAGATAGCTATGGGCTGCCGTGTCTGCTACGCCTGCCACAAAGGCAACTGTCCGTATGGCATCACAACACAGAAACCTGAACTGAGGGCACGGCTGGACCCTGTTGAAGCTGGACAACGTCTGGCAAACTTCGTTCATGCGACGGCCGAGGAAATCAAGATCCTGGCTATGCTTTCCGGACACAATACCATTGCCGATCTGAGCCCGGAGGATCTGCGAGCCATGGACATGAACACGGCCGGTTTGACTGGCCTTAAATTGGCTGGCTATGACCGTCCTCTGCCTTTCTGGGAAGAGCAACAACCCGTTGTGTCTGGTGATGGAAATGGTCAGAAAAAAGCGGTGCCGCTGCCAAAGAGAGGGGGTCAGGAAAAGAAATAAGTCACTATTCGATTTAGATTCTCATAACGCAGATCTTGTGGTCCTGAGTTAAAGTTTCTATCAACATGTTTGGTCATTAGGGATGATATTATTCTCTATACCATCAACCCTAGTGCCATTGTTGGATAATATTCTGACCGGTTGGGTTCTGATAGCATCGTCTCACTCCAATATATGGTTAAGTTTTGTTATCGGCACTCAGTTAGGGTGTTCGATCTTTCAACAGCCTGATCTGAAATCAGGATGCTAAGTCATTGGTTCCTGACAAACAGGTACCTAGAATTTGACTATAGCCTGTTATTATTCGATGTATACCCCGAATTAAGGATAAGAGCCCTTTGGCAAGGGATTGACTCATGTGCAGGGTGTAAGGATTCGACTGGCGCGGCCTGACAGTACAGATGTTTTTGGTCTTTACTGCTCTCATCCTGGTTACAATGGTGGTATGCGGCAGCTATGCGGGCAGCTGAAGAAGCGGCTGAGCTCCTGGTGTGATGGTCATCCGCAACGGTACAATCATCAACGCCACTGGAGAAGGACCCATTCCCGACGGGATCGTCGTCATACAGCGCGGACGCCCTAAGTCCGGCAGGCAAGGTGAAGGTGAGCAGAAAGTATGGCATGGGCAGCAGAAAGTCCTGTTGCCAAGCCAGCCATTGCTCAGCAACGTCATGCTGGCACTTGGGACAATGTAGGTTGAGACAAGAGCGAAAACCGTAGAGGTCTTCGTCACAGTGGTCGCAGTGATAGGCATGGCCGCCTATGGTTTCGATCCCAAGTTAATGATCGCCCGCATTGCTTGGCTATGGTTGGGTAACATTCGTTCAGCAAATTTGGCTTGATAGTCAGGCCCGTGATGACGAAAGATATAGGCCAGCTCAATCATGGCAGGTCGACCATGAGCTAGTCGATGGCCTCACCAGCCAACTCTTCGGAGCGACGAGTCAGGTGGGTATACTAGGCTGTTGTCAACAGAGAATGATGCCCTAAATAGCTCTGAATGAGATGCAAGTTGATCGAAGCCTCAAGCAAGTGGGCAGCGTAGGAGTGGCGAAACGTGTGAACAGAGGCTTGCTTCTGGATGCCGCTAGCCTGAAGGGCGTCACGAAAGGCTTTCCAGACACTCTTGCCTGAGATGTGAGTTTCAGATGCGATCATTAATGACCGACTGGGAAGAGCTATGCTGGATTGCGATGACTAACCCAACACCGGCGTAGCTGTTCCAGGGTATGTTGCGATAGCGGCAAATAGCGGTCTTTGGCTTCTTTCCCCTTTCGCACATGGACCAACATTCGGGCGCTGTCCTTATCGGCTATTCGCAGAGATATCTCTTCACCGATGCGCAAACCACACGCGTAAATGGTGCTTAGGTAGACCCGGTACCTGAACTGGTGAACGTAACCCAGAATCTGCCGGACTTCTTCCTGACTGCGGATGATCGGCAACTTCTTTTCCTTTGGCGGACGCACTAACTTCAGCGTGAGCCAATCCCGTCGGAGCGTGTATTCGTACAAGAACTTGACGGCGCACAGAGTGATAGAGCAGGTGTTGCGGCCTTATGACCTCAACGTACAGTGCGTTTGAACCCTCTAATTACTCTTCAGGGCACGCGAGCATATAACCAACCCCTTGGCAGGTAACAATGTATCCAGGGTTCGAGGGATCTATTTCCAACTTCCGTCGCAGATAGCGAATGTAAACACGCAGGTAATCTAGGTCATTTCGATATTCTGGTCCCCAGACGGCCGTCAGGAGTTGGTCGTGTAATAAAACCTGGTTGCGATGGGTAGCCAGTTCATGCAATAGATCATACTCGGTCCGAGTTAGGTGAATGTTTTCACCTTCTCTGAGCACTCTACGGCGAGCCAGGTCGATCTTGAGATCGCCACAGACGATCTCTGCTACGGTTGCTCCTTCCTGGGTAGCACGCTTGAGCACCGCGTGAACGCGAGCTAAAAGCTCCTTGGAACTAAAAGGCTTGGTGATGTAGTCGTCTGCCCCTGCATCGAAACCGTGCAGCAGGTCAGGCTCTGCTACCCTGGCGGTTAGCATAATGATAGGCACGTCTGAAAACTTGCGCACCTGCCGGGCTACTTCATAACCATCAATCTCGTCTGCAAGAACAATATCCAGCAGCACGAGGTCCGGCTGTTCCAGCGCGACCTTTTGCACAGCTTCCCGGCCGCTGCCGGTCGCGATAACATCGAAACCGGCAGCCGTAAGAACTTCCCATACCAGACGGACCAGTTTTGGTTCGTCATCCACCAAAAGGATTCGTTGTTCGCTCATGTCTTACTCAAAGTGATCAAGGCGTCTAACTCTCGATCTTTGTGCCGACACTGTCTTCCTCTAATATCAAAGGGATGGAAAAATAAAGCGTCGTCCCTTCGCCCACTCTACTCTTGGCCCAGATGCGCCCACCGTGTGTTTCCACGATCGCGCGGGCAACTGGCAGCCCCAGACCGGTTCCGGGCACATGGTAGCCAGTCGGTGCCTTTACCCGGAAGTATTTGTCAAAGAGTGGAATTAGGTCTTCAGGTGAAATTCCAACACCTTGATCGGCAAAACTCACGACGACATCGGTCGGTCGAACTTCCCCGCGAATCACAATCAGCCCCCCCTCCGGTGAGTACTTGACTGAGTTGTCGAGGATATTGAGAAACACCTGTCGGATGCGACGCGGATCGGCCTCGACGATAGGAAAACCGGGTGGAAAGTCAACCACGAAGTGATGTTTATTCGAGTGGTGCTGCATCTCTTGAGCCGCTTCTTCGGCCAGACGTGGCAAACGTAAGGGCTGTGGCTCGATGTCGAGCTGACCGATGTCAATCAACGATGCGTCCATAATATCGCTAATCATTCGCTCCAGGTTGTCGGTTTCTTCATCGATCAGGCGCAGGAATTCCTGGCGTTTCTCTTCCGGCCAGGTCACTTCCTTCAACATCATTGCGGTCGTATAACCCTTAATAGATGCCAGTGGTGTACGAAGTTCATGAGAGAGCGCAGCCATAACCTCAGAACGTAAGCGATCTTCTTCCTGGACCTGCTGCGCAACGGCCGCCTCGGCATCCAGGCGAGCCCGATCGATTTCCAAGGCAATCAGATCTGCCAATGCCTGGATAAAAGGTATATCATCATCAGAAAAGGAGGCCGGACCATAAAGTGTTTCTAGCACCAGGACGCCATATTTATGCTCATCTTTACGTAAGGGAGTGGCTATTACACACTTGGGCATCCTTTCCAAACCGTATGCCGAATTCATCGCCCTGCGTTTGGCAGGGTGCAAATTGGACATCTCCTTGGCAATTTCCTCTGGAGTAGACAGCAGACGGGCTTTACCTTCGGCGAACACTCTACCCGTTATCGATTCACCCTCGGCGAGGTTAATGGCTAGCACGGCATCTCGATCGTGAAGGGCGGGACCGGCAGCTGCTTGTGGCCGAAGTAAACGGGCGGTAGGATCCCAGAAGAGTATCACAGCGAACTCAGCCGGCTCCAGCACCGCTGTGATCTTGTCTAGTACCGATTGGAGCAGCTCCGCTAACTCAAGGGGGATTGCCAGAGTCCGTGCTGCCTCTATTATGACCTGTAATTTATGCGTGACACGATTGTCATTATGATGCACGGACACAATAATTTCACCACACCTAACAGCTTTGCCTGTTAATCTTTATTGTACCAAGAGGTTAACGAGAAAGGTATACAAGCATGTGTTCGTACTTGTTATCTGGTGTCGGCATACCCTTATGATTGATGGGGGATTATTCAGCTTCGATCTTGGTCATCTGCGATCTTTTTCAGATCGACCGTTCTTCTGGTAGATTCATTTTGCCAAGTAGCCGGCTTGGATCCGGCCGGCCGATCTGCCTTTCAAGGAACTGACCCTGTAAGTCGCAAATCTCCGTAGCCGGCCCATCCACCAAAAAGGGAGGATAGCTGTCTACTATCGTGGCGAAGGTGCAGTAGCGATGGATCTTCTTGACCGGCCTTCGTGAAATGCACTGGCCCTCGGTGCCCAGCACCTCCATCACCACCTCAAGCCCGTCCTCACCCCGCAACTGAGTGTCTTGAGTAATTACTACCCAACAGCGTATTGGACCTGGCACGACCGTCAAGGGCGTCCAAGCTGAAGGTGCTTCTTGCGCAAGAACGGCTTTCCAGCGTCCTTGTTTGCGCCACATCTTCCTGGGCCATGAATGACGTTCGCTGCGTAATAGCCGGAGTCGAAGCCGGATTGCCCGCTAAATCGGGAGACTGATCCTGATGTTATCTTTGACGGTTAATACCGTCCGAGTCACGGTCAATAGTTGCTCTGGGTCTGGAGAATTGCCCGCAGCAATAACGGAAGCGGCCAATTATCTCGAGCGATAAGGCCGGAGCGTCCCCCTCAATGACCTACTCGTCAAACGGCCGGGTGAACGGGCTGGTGCCGGTTCTTTTCTTCCGGGGTCTGGGTTTCTTCTTAGGGATGGTAAACCAGAACGTGCTCCCCTCGCCCGGTTCGCTTTCAACCCACATCTCGCCCCGGTGCAGCTCGACTAGCCGCCGGCTGATGGGCAGGCCCAATCCGGTTCCTCCCCGTTGGACGGTCAAATCGCCATCAATCTGCCGGAACTGTTCGAAAACCAGGGGCATGTCTTCTACCTTGATGCCAATTCCGGTATCAGAAACGCCGACGAGAAGGTTTTCGTTCTGATCTTGAATCGATAAGGTCACGCTCCCTTCCTCTGTGAATTTAACCGCGTTGCCCATCAAGTTCAGCAAAATTTGTTTGAATCGTGTACGGTCGACCTCAATAGATTCCAGGTTGGGATCCAACCGGTATTCAACGACCAAGTTCTTGCCGTGGGCCAGGGATTTCGTGTTGGCAATCATTTCTCTGGCTACACCGGCAAGGTCGACTTCCTCATACCGTAGCTCCATCATGCCAGCCTCGATCTTGGATAAGTCGAGCATGTCACCAATGAGCGTTCGCAGGTGTTGTCCACTATCTCTTATGAGGCTCACGTCCTCTCGCGTCCGAACGGTCAACGGCCCGTCAATGCCTTCCAGCAGCACGTCCGCGAAACCGATGATGGAGTTCAGAGGCGTTCTCAATTCGTGACTCATGCTGGCCAGGAATTCCGTCTTGAGTCGATCTACTTCCCGTAGCTTCTCCGCGGTCTCTAACTGGTTGGCATATAGGTAGGCGTTCTTCAAGGCCACCGCTACTTGGGCGGCAAGGGTCGTATGAATACGCACCTCGTCTTCCGTGAAGCGATCGACGGTGTTGGACCTTAGATCGATAACACCGAGGGTCTCATCGCCCACGAGCAAGGGTATGGCGAGTACGGAACGGATCTCAGCCGGCCAGAGACCGGACGGCTCCTGATATTCGGTTCCAACATCTGGGAGGTTGACGGGTTCGCCTTTCTGGGCTGCTCGGCTAATAAAAGAGGTGGCGTCCGCGAGTTCGAGTTCCACCGGCGCTTCTTCCATGCCTGTTTCGCCGGCGTCCGTAGCCAGGGCGACCTGGAACAGCGTATCGTCCTCCAGAACGAAGACCGCTACGTGGTTGAGATCAAAGCGCTCCCTGGTTAGGGTAACGACTGTTTGGAGCATTTTCTCGGCGTCGAGGATAGTCGATGCGGCGGCACTAACCTGAGCCACGACACCCATCTCAAGCGCATGTTTTCGAGTCTGTTCCAATAAGCGCGCGCTTTCGAGGGCCTCGGCTACGGGTACGGTGATCGATTCCAATAGCTCCCGGTCTTCATCACTGAGCGGTTGGGCTGGATCGGCCATGATCTCAAGGGCGCCGATGATCTCGCCACGAACCGACATGGGTGCAGCGATGACTCCCTTTTCACTGTCTCTTGACCTCCCCGCCAAAACGCCAGAGCGGCTATCTATGGCATCGCCTTCCAAAGGTGGGCTCGTAAACCTATCCGCTGAGCCGGGTAGCCGGTAGCCTTCTGGCGGCACCCCTTTGTAGCTCCGGTGCTCCAACGATCCTTCCCGACTAAACATGAGCTGCAACCGGCTAAGTTCCAGAAGCCGCTCAGAGAGCTCTGTTCGAACCTGGAGGTTCAGGATGGCCCTGGCTAGCAACCCACCCAGGGACTCGAGGAAACGGATTTCTTCTTCTCCGAACGATCCAAGGGCTTCACTGTGCAGGTCGATAACGCCGAACAAATCGTCGCCGATGAACAGAGGCACAGCCAGTTCACACTTCGTATCGGGAAGAGTTGAATCCAGTTGCCAGGAAGGATCCGAAGCTGAATCGGCGACCAATATCACCGCCCCGCTTTCCGCCGCCTCACCGACGACTCCCTCCCCTAAAAGTACGCGATATCCTTCCTCCACTGGCTGCTGTTCGACAGTCTCTGTCGCGGCAACCAGCTCCAGGTCTCCTTGTTGTGCATCCATGTGAAACAGCCGTACATGGTAATATCCAAAGAACTCTCTGAACCGGGCCACCGCGATCTCATAGAGATCCACCAAGTCAGATGCAGCCGCGAAAGCCTTGGCGACCTGGAATGAGTGGCGGATCTGCAAATCACGGCGCTTGAGCCTCTGTCTCGCCCTTTCAAGTTCCTCAGACAGCTCTCGTCGAAGCACGTTTGATTCGCCAAGCAGGATCACCTGACGGGCAACTCGTCTCTCCAAATCGCTGTAGGCCGCCCTCAGTCTCTCCTCGTTTAGTTTCCGAACGGTGATATCCCGGTGCAGGCTTAGAATCCCGACTATCTCGCCTTCCGCATTTAGGATTGGGTTATTGGTAGCATCGACTTGAATAAGTTGGCCGGTTTTGGTTTTGTTGATTATCTCGGCCGAGACGGCTTCTTTCGTCTGAATCGTCTTCCAAAGTTCGTCGTAGATTTCTTTCGGCTGAAGACCGGCATTCAGTATACCGGGATCCTGTCCCAATATCTCGGCCGCGTCGTAACCGTAAATCTCTTCAAATGCCGGATTTACGTAGGTAATAACTCCACTGATGTTCGTGATCAAGATGGCGTCTTTCGATCGTTCCAGGGCGCTGGCCGGCCCATCAGCTTTACCGGCGGCACGCCCCCCGATCTTGTCGCTAAACAGGAGAAGCTGGGTAAAGTTCTGGCCGCGTATGGTGGTAGATCCGACTACGGTGAGAACCGGGAAGGTCGAGCCCGAGCTGAGTTGGCACGTCCAGTGAAAGGGTTCCCCAAAATCGGCATCCACACCTTCCAGCTTTTCAGCAAGAGCGCTGGCTGATGGCGTCCCGTCAGGCTGGGTTGGCGCTGAAAAATCCAAGAGCGAGCGGCCTAGTACATCGTCCCGGCCGGCATCGAATAGCGTGAGGGCGTGCCCATTACAGGCGACGATTCGATCGCCCAGCATTACCAATCTCGCAGCTTTTGACAGCTCTGACTTTTCGGTGTTTGTGTGGTCAGCCACTTCCATCGTGCGTGTCCTCTGGCGGTTCAACAGGCTCATCGTTTTCATCATGATCTAGATGCACATATGCCCTACGTCCCAAAGCCCGGCTGATCTCTCTTGCTGCGGTCTCTAGGACTTCGTCAACGTCTTCCGTTCTCCGGACCCGGGCCGTCACCTGTCGAAGGATCTGCTCCCGGCGGGCACGGGACTGCACATGCTGGAAAAGACGGGCGTTGTCGAGGGCGATGGCCACATAGTTGGCGATTCCACCAAGCAAGGCCACATCCGACGGCCGGTAGGCGTTATAGGTGTAGCTCTGGATAGATAGCAGGCCGCTAACACGCTGGCCGACGCGCAATGGAACGTAGATCAATGAAGCCGGCACCAGGTCGTGTCTTTCTCCGACGATTACAGGAGGTAATTCACTCTCGAAGGCCGCTACCTGTTCGGCTGTTAGGTTGCTGAGCACAGGTTCACCAGAATGAATGACCGTATAACTACTGCTCTCCGGGTACAGATTTAGGCCAAACTGCCGGTTCCGGTTGCCGGACTCAACCATGATGGGGTAATCCACTAGTTGGGTCTCGGGATCGAACAGTCCTATGTAAAAAGCATCCGGATGCATCGCTTCTTCGATCTGGGCATAAACCGTCTCCAGTAGATGATCCAACTCGAGCTCTTGGGAGACCGCTCGGGCAACCCGGTTGATCAAAGCCAGGTCCCGAGCTCTTCGTTCGGTCTCCGCGAAAAGTCGCCGGCTTTCGATGGTGCTGGCAACAAGCGAGGCAACCTGTAGCAGGAATCCGGCGTCCTGCGAGGTATAAGCCCCACGCTCGCCACAGCCAACACTGAGCGCGCCGATGACCCGCCCGCCGGCCCGCATTGGGGCGACTATCACCGACTCGTCGTTTAAAGAGCCGGCATTCCGGTCGGCAATACCTGTGTCGTTCAGGACGATTACCCTGTTCTGCTCAATGGCGATCCCCAGAGCCGAGTCTTTGACTGCATGTAGATCGCCAATCCTGGTCAGGCCGTTCGTACCGTCATAGGAGTTGATCTCCATGAAATCATCCGACTCGTTCAAGAGGGCGAGGTTGATATGATCGGCGCGAATAATCGTTCCGGTCTTCTCGGCTGCGATTTGCAGAACGTCCTCTTCAGTGGAGGCAGCGGCTATCTCCTGACCTAGCTCGTTGAGGGCCACCAGGCGTTTAGCCTGGTCTTCGGTCCTGGACAAGGCTCGTTGAGTCTGATCTGTGAGTCGTAGATTCTCCAAGTGCTCGCTAAGCTGGTCGGTAACGGCGGCAACTAACTCCCGCGTTTCCTCGTCCGCCTCATCATCAAGAGCCAACTCGACGGTCCCTATGCTTTCCCCTCGAACCGTCAGCGATTGGCGCATTATCGTCTTTTCGTCCCCCGATATCTCCGCTCGATCGGCAAACGGCTCCACCTCCCCCTGCCGGTATTCGTAGCCGCGATAGCGTTTCCCGGCCGATTCCAGGTAGGCGATCCAACCCTGTTTGGTCAATCGCCGGGCGGCATTCTCGGCCTCGTCGCGATAGTAATCAGCTTCCGAAAGGAGACGCAGGTTTTCCGCCTGTTGACCAACCTGGCGGGCCACCTCCTCGGCTAAATGTATCTCATCAGGCGTCCATTCTTTATCGCCGCTTTCCTGTACCCGAATCGAGCCAATTTGCTCGCCAGTCACCGTGATGGGCACGATCAAAGATGCCGAATCAGTTCCCAGTGATTGGCCCTTGTCGAGTAAATTGATGGTGTCCGCTTCAAAGGTGAAGTCAAGTGTCTCCCGGCGATCAATGGCGTTGAGATAATCCTCCCACCCTCGTCGAACCATGCGGCGGGCCTGGGTCGACACGTCATCTCTCGCTTGGTTGGCAATGGCCACAAGCCGGGTATGTTCGATCGTTATCGCCAGCTGATCCGCGATGACCGCAAGGGCTGGTATGATTTCTGCAGTCAGATTTCCCTGTCCGCTGTCGTACAGATCGAGGACGCCTATCAATTTCTCCCCCACCTGCATGGGAATGGCCAACTGGGTCACTCCGGTGAGAGAATCGATATCTGGCCCGATCTTCAGGTCGTTGGAAGGAGATGCAATAGCAACGATTTTCTTTTCGACCGCGGCCGTTCCCACAACCGATCCATGGCTAAGCGAAATCTGTTGAGGTCCGATCGTCTCGAGCGTTTTCAATCGCGTAGAGGCCGAAGAGAGAATCAGGTTGTAGCCCCTGGGATCGACAAGATAAGTCCTTACCCCTTCGAGAGCATAGCCGTCATGAATAAGAGTTACAGCTCTGTTCAGCAACTCTTCCAGATCAGAACCTTGGGTGAAGCCACGACTAATTTTGACCGCCTGATCCATCCCATCGTTTCTTGTGGAGATGCCTCGTTCCAAGTGCTCAGATTGCTGGCGGAGGATCTGGCTAGAGTCGATCGCCCGGTCCAGATACCTACCAGCAAGAGCCGCCGAGATCGTCAGGGCGGCCGCTCCAAGGTACAGGATCCACAACAGCGGTTCATCTCTAAAAACATGGGTAAAGCTGAGGCTATTGGCCGATTCGCCAGAAGCGATGACGCTTGCCGCTAGAGCCATTATCAGACCAAATATGGCTCCGACCACTCCAAATCGAAGCGTGTAGAAGTGTGAGCTGCTGCGCTCAACCTCACTAGCATTATGAGGTGTATCCATCACACTGCACCGGCATTCATTTTGATCGGACTCACAATAATGGTGCTCCGCATCGGTCTATAGCTGTTTCTCATCAGGGCGCGGGGTTCTATCCACGTTACCAAGCTGCACCGTGGTTTTTGGAACTCCCAGAGCTTGGCCAAGCTCGCGCGCCGCCACCTGCATGACATCCTCGACGGAAGATGCCTGCTGAATTCTCTGGTTGATAGCATTAACGAGGGCGGCATGGTAAGCCGATCGCTGAGCCTCGTCGTAAAGCTGGGCGTTTTGCAGGGCGATCGCAACCTGGTTGGCGATAGACTGCAACAAGGCGGCGTCGGTATCTCCCAGCCCGCCTGTTTCGTCCTGCTGGACATCGAGTATCCCGACTACCTCATTCCCTAAAACAATCGGCACGGCCACCTCAGACTTGGTATCCGGCAATAATGGATTTGGCAGCCAGGCCGGATCCTCGGTGACGTCCGCCGCCAAGATTACCTCTCCTGTTTTCACCGCCTTACCGACCAGTCCGAGATTGCGGTCCAACTTGTGCCCTGCTGCCAGCATGGCCCGTCCGGCCGATCCCGTTCCACCAACCAAAACAAGATACTGGCCTTTCTCGTCGAGCAGGTAGATGTGGACGTGGTAATAATTAAAGGCCAATCTCACCTGTTCAACGACCTCCGAGGCTAATTGCTCCTTATTTAGGATAGTTGACAGACGGCGACTCACTTGGAAAGTTGTTACCAAGGCACGGGTTCTTTCCGCGAGCATCTCTTCTAGCGTCCCAACCGAGTCGCGGAGCTGGGCTGCTATCCCTTCTAGAGATCGTCCTATCTCGTTGAATTCGTCGAATCCGTAATCGGGGACGGTGATCTCTAGATTCCCTTGACTCAACTCTTTAGCGGTTTTATTCAGCAGTTCAACCGGTCTGAGGAGATATATAGCAAAATAGACCGCTATAGCCAGGCAGGTAAGGAGGGTAAACAAGGCTAGCAAGATCACGATAGCTTCATAGCGCCCCACCATGCCATCCACCCTGTCGCTCGATTCTTTGAGGCTGGCGGCCGTTTCTTCCGAGAGATCACCGGCACCGGCTTCTGAAAAGATCTGAGATCCCATCTCCGATGACATCTCATCGATATCGCCTCTAATAGCCCTGAAAGAGAATAGGCTGGCGACGAGGAGCAGAAGGAGCAACAGCGAGAGGATGCCAAACCCAATGAGGAGATGGGTCCGGACGGAGCCAAACCTGGTCGTCCTGCTGGTGGATTCCTTCTTCATCAAATCAACCTCTCAGCTCTTCCTGAGCCGGTGGCGGGAGGAGGTGCTTCGGACCCGGTTGGCTCACCTTCCTGGTCCCCGGCCGGCACTTCCAACCATATCGAGGTGCTACTGGCGCCCACCGCCCGTCCTAACTCCCTGATCATGACCTGCATGGCGCTCTCAGCGTCGGTCGTGCTCTGAATAGCCCGGTTAATTTCGTTGATTTTCGCCCTGTGCTCAGCCTGGCGGCGAAGTCGCGCGTATGAGCGCGCATTCTGTAAGGCGATGGCAACCTGGTTGGCAATTGACAACAGCAAGTCGGCGTCTTGTTGCCCGAGGCCGCCGGGGCCATCGTCCTGCACATCCAGAACGCCCACCACCTCTTCTCCGAGAGAGATTGGGACGGCAACTTCTGACTTAGTATCTGGCAAGTGTGGGTTGGATATCCATAAGAGATCGTCTTCGATATGGGGAACCAGGACGACCGAATTGCGGTCCGCCGCAAGACCGGCCAACCCTTGTCCCCAATGAATCCTGTGACCCTGCTTGATCAGGAGTTGCCCTGCCTCTCCAGTCCCACTTACAAGGATAAGATCCTTACTTTTATCCTCGATCATGTATATCTGGACATGGTAGTAACCAAATGACTCTTGCAGTAATTCCACGACTTCGGAAACCAACGTGCTCTCGTCTGTTATCGTGGATAGCCGCCTTCCCACCTCGGTGCTCGCTGCCAGGGCATGGGTACGGCTGGCGACGCTAAGTTCCAATCCTAGATGAGTGTCTTGAAGCCGGGCGGTTATTGTGTTGAAGGTCCGGGCCAGACGACCTATATCATCATCGGATTCCACTTTTACGCGCACGCTAAGGTCTCCATGGCTAACACGAGCCGCAGCCTCTTGAAGACGTCCAATTGGGGCAGTTAGACGATCTGAGAATACCAGGGCGAGAACGGCTACAATGGCCGCCAGAAGCACCGCAGTGATAACCAGATCTCGGGACTGGCCTTCAATTGGTCCCTGGTAGCTGTTCCGCAGTTGAAAGGCGATCAACATCATGATGAGTGGGACAAACGACAGGAACAGAAAGGCATAGACGAACTTTCGACGAAGCGAAAAATCTCGATATCTCCTCATACTATAGGCCACGACGAGGAGACCGGTTGCCAAAGCGGCGATGACGATGGGGAAGGTCCCGTCGGGCAGCGTTGCCCTTTCCTTCCAAGGCCAATACAGCTCCAAGATCAGAATAAGAGCACCCACAGCGATCGCAATTATCAGGCTGTAGATATTGAGAGGCGCTGGGAACGAATGGGCAACCAGGGTGATGGCTACCAGGGTGAAGATAAGAGCCCCCGCTATACCCAGACCGGTAAATTGGCTGATCAGGAACAATAACGTGGCCCCCAGGGCGATCAAAGATAAGGTGGCCCCGGCGATCAATCTGCCGCGGTATATGAGCCCAGCCCCGGCAAGGGTAACTACGGCTGAGAAGGCGGGAACAAATGCCCTGGGCACATTACCGGCCCGGGCAAAAATAATCGAACCGGCAATACTCAGAACAGACAATGAAAACGCGATCAGCAGCGACAGCATTACTGTGTCGCTGGCACGCCTATCTTGGATCCTGGCGGCCTCGCGCGTTTCAGCCTGGGGAGCCGACATGAGGATGCCTCCATACAGGCAGACTTAATTAAGCCAATATCCCTTTAAGAAACAACCAAGGAAAACACTCATCATATAATAGCACAATACGGCGCCAGATGAAGGGGATGTGGCATAATTCCAGATCATCGATAAACGTACGAGGTCAAGGCTTTCTACCCAGGCGCAGCCTTAATTTCTCAGCTTTCACCCGTTTTTTAGCTTGTCCAACTCCGTCGAAAGCACGCGGTTCACAATACCTGGATTGGCCTTGCCCCGCGTAGCTCGCATGACCTGCCCGACAAACCAGCCGCGCAGACTCTCCTTGCCGCCCAAGTAAGCGGCTACCTGGCCGGGACTATCTTCCAGCACGCGGATTATCAAGGCGGCTATCTCAGCTTCATCTGATAGCTGGGCTAGCCCCTTGGCATCTACTATCTCGGTCGCTGATTGGCCGGTCTGGAACATTTCAGAAAGGACATCCTTGGCCGTGTTGCTATTGATGATTCCGTCGTCTACCATGGCGATCAATGACACCAGGTCCGCCGGCGTCACCTTGATCTCGTCGATGGCCATCTTGTTCTCATTCATCAAGCCGAAAAGGACGTTGATCATCCAATTTGATAAGGCCTTAGCCCCGCCACCGCTGGCAACCCCTGCCTCAAACCAATTGGCCACCGGCCGATCTTCGGTCAGCACCCGGGCCTCGTAGCCAGACAACCCCATTATCCTTGTGTAACGATCTACCTTGGCGTCGGGCAACTCGGGCAATTGCTCACGAATCTCCTCGATCCAGGACTCTCCGATGGATAAGGGGGGGAGATCCGGTTCCGGGAAGTAACGATAATCGTGGGCCTCTTCCTTGCCACGCTGGCTGAAGGTTTTTCGCTTGCTTTCGCTCCAGCCCATGGTGTCTTGAACCACCTTCTCCCCGGCATCCAAGACGGCCGCCTGGCGTTCGAGCTCGTACTCGATGGAATCGGTCAGGGCCCGGAAGCTGTTCAAGTTCTTTATCTCAGTCCGCGTCCCCAGCTCAGCCTGGTCCGGCGGCCGGATACTGACGTTGGCCTCGAAACGGATGACGCCTTTTTCCATGTCACCGGAGTTGACGTTGAGATAGCGAAGAATCTGGCGCACCTTCATGGCGAATGCGCGAGTTTCCTCTATCGATCGCATATCGGGCTCGGATACGATCTCCAGCAAGGGAACGCCTGAGCGGTTGAAATCAACCAACGATTCCCGGCCGTTTTCCAAGTGGGTGAGTTTGCCCGTATCCTCCTCCATGTGGACGCGTGTGATGCCGATCCGCTTGATCTGGCCAGGCTCGAGTTCGATATCTTGATAACCGTTTACAGCCAGCGGCAGTTCGTACTGGCTGATCTGGTAGGCTTTCGGCAAGTCGGGATAAAAGTAGTTCTTCCTGGCGAAGACGTTATGGCTTTGCACGGTGCAGTGAAGAGCCAGGGCGACGCGCATGGCGTATTCGATAGCCCGCTTGTTGATGACCGGAAGCATCCCTGGCATACCCAGGCACACGGGGCAGACGGCCGAGTTCGGCGGCGCCTCGACGCTATCCACCACGCGGCAACCGCAGAACATCTTGGACCTGGTCACCAACTCAGCGTGGACCTCCAGGCCGATCACGGATTCGTACTTACTCATCGTTCCGGCGTCCTCAATTCCCTTGCTTACTCCTAGATTCAATAGCCTGCCGGTAGAGTTTAACCATCCTGGTCACTTGGCCTGGCCAACTGAAACCGTCGAGGGCATATTGGCTGGCATAGACGCCTTTTGTCCTCTTGGTCCGGCCCTCGATCTCTTCGATGATGGCCTCGGCCAGGGCCTGGGGATCGTCAACCGGCACCAGAGCGCCCACATCCTGGTTGATGAAGTCTGGCAAGCCACCCCTATCGGTGGCGACCACGGGTGTGCCGCAAGCCAGGGCCTCGATGGCTACCAGCCCGAAAGGTTCGACCCGGGAGGGAACGACAGAGACGTCGGCGGCGTTGTAAATTCTGGCGACTTCCGGCTGGGGCTGGTTACCGGCAAAATGGATGCCTCTCAATCCCAGTTCATCGCCAAGTCTGTGCATATCATCCCAGAGTTGCCCGTGCCCTACAAGAAGGGTCTGAATTCCAGGAATGGTCCTCTCGTATATCACGGCTGCCCGAAGAAGGACGTCGATCCCCTTGAAATCGGTGAACTTGCCCACGAAGCTCACCAAGGACGCACCGATCGCGGACTTGATGCCGTGCTCCTCCATGAGGTCCGCCTTGGACATCTCTGGCATCACCCGGAAGATACCGGCGTCAAACCCATTCCAGATGAGGTGGATCCTATCCGAAGGCACGTCGTAAGTGGCACCGGCGTCGGCCGCAACCTGTCGCGAGATGGCGATAAGACCGTAGGCGCGCTTGGCAGCGACTAAAGCCATGTCACGGAATCGCGGACCCTTACGATAACCCATCAAGTCGGTCCCGTGGACGGTGATCACAGTTGGCAGGCGGAATTCGGAGGCGACGTACGGGGCTATCCATACGTGGTGGGCATGGATGACGTCGGGTTGGAAAGAGTTGATGGCATCGGTTAGGTGCGTACGCCAGGCCGCGATGTAGGCCGCCAATTGGCCATCGTCGAGTTCGTAAAAGGTCTGCACGCTTCGGGGATGGGTGGTGAAGCAGGGGAAGTTGAATGCGAGCTCGGCGCTGCCTCTGTTTGTCCCTCCTTCAAAGAGGATGACGTCGACGTCATATGAGTAGCGACCTGTTGGGATCCGCTCATGCTCGGGAACAATGACCAGGACCTCATGGCCCATCCGGGCCAGTTCCTGGGCGACGTTCAGGACATAAATGCCGCTGCCCGATCCCTGTAGCGGGAAGTGATTGGGAATCAATATTCTCAAACCAAGTTTCCGTTCATCAACCTAGAGACGTCCTAAAACAGGACAGATAATCGACAGTAAATCGACCAAATATGAACACAAAGCCATCCTTTGGCTCAGCCATCCTTTGGCTCAGTTATCCATGACGGCGCATGAAAGACTCAATCCGGTTCAAGGCCTCTTCGATCTTCTCGTAAGCGGTTGCGTAAGAAGCACGGACGAAACCGGCGCCACTTTCGCCGAATGCTTCCCCAGGTACGACAGCGATCTCCTCTTCTTCAAGAAGACGCATGGCGAAATCGTCGCTGCTTAGGCCACTGGCTGCAATGGAAGGAAAGGCGTAGAAAGCGCCCCGGGGTTCAAAGCAATCCAGACCCAGGGTGTTGAAACCGTCTACGATCAGACGGCGGCGGCGATCATACTCCCGGCGCATGCGTTCGACGTGCTCATCCCCTTGTTCGAGGGCTACGATAGCGGCCGCCTGGGCCGAGGTAGGAGCGGACATGATGGTGTATTGGTGAACTTTGCGCATGGCCGCCAGCAGGTCGGGATGGGCGCAGGCATAGCCGATTCGCCATCCTGTCATGGCGTAGTCCTTGCTGAAACCGCCTAGCATGATCGTCCGGTCGCACATCCCAGGCAAGCTGGGCACGCAGATGTGTTCGATGCCATATACCAGGCGGTCATAGATCTCATCCGACAGAACCAAGAGGTCGCGCTCAATGGCCAATTCAGCGATTTCCCCCATGATGGCCCGGGTCATGACCGCCCCGGTCGGGTTGTTGGGATAGCCGAGAAGGATGGCCTTGGTCTTGGATGTTATGGCTTTCTCAATGGTTTCGGCGGTGACCTGAAAATCATCCTCCACGTGGGCTGAGACGACGACGGGAACGCCGCCGGCGAAGCTTACTTCCGGCGCGTAGGAGACGAAACAAGGTTCTGGGACGATGACCTCGTCGCCGGGATTAACCACGGCCGTTATGGCCAGGTAAAGGGCTTCACTGACACCAACCGTGACCAGGATCTCGTGGTCGGGGTCATAGTGAACGCCATAGAGGCGATTGATGTGCTTGCTTAGCGCCGTCCTTAGTTCAATCGTGCCGCTGTTAGACGTATACCGGGTCTCACCTCGCTTGAGCGAAGCGATGCCTTCTTCTAATATGGGATCAGGCGTGATGAAATCCGGCTCGCCGATGCCGAGGGAGATCACATCTTCCATGGTGGCGGCGATGTCGAAGAATTTACGGATGCCGGATGGCGGCGCCTGGGCAACACGGTCAGAGACGTATTTTTTCATGATGTCACCTTTTTTGTTTATCCGATTTCTACAGATGAATTGTCGCCGATGAACAGCGACTTGGTACGGCCGGTCACGGTAGCATTCTCGCCAACCAGCGCCCCGTCAAGCACACAGCTGTCGATCACGGCTCCCTGATCGATGATGCTGTTACGGATCACGGCGTTCGTCACTGTGACCCCGGCTCCAATAGACGCGTACGGACCAATCACGGCCGCCTCAAGGATGGCCGAATCGTGGAGATAGACGGGTGGGATGAGGGTGAAATTCTCTGAGAAGCTGCGCTCCAGGGCGTCATGGCTGCCGAAGCCCACAGATAGCAACCGGGCGTTGGTCTCCAGGATCGCCTTCGGTGTACCGGCGTCGGCCCATTGTTCGAGCTGCATCGTCCGCATCCGGGCCCCGTTTTCAAGCATGACCTGGTAAGCGTCGACCATGAAGTACTCGCCCAGCGTTTGGCGTTTCTGCTTCAATACTTGCTCGGTCGCCTCGAACAACTGCCGGCCGCTCCGGAACCAATTGATCCCGGCGATAGCCATCTTATGTTCCATGGTTGGCGGTTTTTCGATGAAGCCGGTGATGAAGCCATCCTCGTCCAAGACGGCCACGCCAAAGCGCCTGGGGTCTTCTATCTCTTCGACCAGGATGACGCCGTCGATTTCCGGATCGGCCATGCCGGCATAGTTCGCTTCGATGATGCCATCGCCGAAGGCGACGACGACGTCCCCGTCATCCAGATAATCCTTGCACAGCCAGATAGCGTGGGCCTGCCCCAGTGCTTCTTCCTGGACTACGAAGTGCGTATCGAGCTTCGGGTAGTGCTCCCGGATCCAGGCTTCAATCTGATCCCCCTTATAGCCGACCACGAACACAACCTCTTCGGTGGTTATATCGGCCATCAGGTCGAGGATATGACCAACGACGGTGTTTCCGGCGACGTTGAGGATCGGCTTGGGGCGGCTCCAGGTGTGCGGCCGCATTCTCGTGCCATAGCCGGCGAGTAGAATGATAACTTTCATAAAGCCTCCAAATTGGTCATCAGTCGCTGGTCGCTGGCTCAACTGCGTAGAGCGGCTCTACCTTGTTGAGCGTCAGTCGTCAGTATAAAAGCGATGCGTTTCGGACAATGGTTCATTCCAGAAGAACGATGCTTACTAGCCACCGATCACCGGCGACCGCTTATGCCATTCGGTCGCCTGTTCGTAGGCGTAGGCCGCGTTGAGAATCATTCCTTCTTGCAGTGTATCGCCTATGAGCTGCAGGCCGATGGGTAAACCCTGGCTGTCAAAGCCACAAGGCACCGAGAGGCCGCAACTGGCGCTCAGGTTCAAAGGTAAGGTATACATATCGGCCAGGTACATGCTCAAGGGATCGTCCACCCGTTCTCCCACCTTGAAGGCCGTCGTCGGACTGGTGGGGCAGGCGATGATGTCAACGTTCTCGAAGGCATGCAGAAAATCTTCCTTGATGAGCGTCCGCACCTTCAGCGCCCGGCCGTAATAGGCGTCGTAATACCCGGCGCTCAGGGCATAAGTACCCAACATTATCCGGCGCTTTACCTCGGGGCCGAAAAGCGAACGAGTGCGCTGGTAGGTCTGGCGCAGGTCATTCCCTTCCAGGCGCGGGCCGTAACGGACGCCGTCATATCGGGCCAGGTTGGCGCTGGCCTCGGCCGGGGCGATCAGATAATAGACCGGAAGGGCGTATTCCGTATGGGGCAGGGAGATATCGACGATCTCGGCGCCAAGATCGGCCAACTTTTCAATGGCCAGGCCAACCGCCCGTTCAACCTCCGCCTGGATGCCCCCGACGAAGTATTCTTTTGGCACGCCGACGCGCAGTCCGCGGATGTCGCCGGTTAGTCCGGCCTCGTAGTCGGGAACGGCCGCCTTCAGGCTGGTGCTATCTCTCCTATCGTAGCCGGCTATAACTTGAAACAGGGCGGTGCAATCCTTGACGGTCCGGCCGAATGGGCCCACCTGATCGAGGGACGAAGCAAAAGCCACAACCCCCCAGCGGGAGATACGGCCGTAAGTCGGGCGTAATCCAACCAGGCTGCAGAAGGAGGCCGGCTGGCGCACGCTGCCGCCTGTATCCGTACCGAGCGCGCCGTAGGCCAGGCCGGCGGCTACCGCGGCCGCGCTTCCACCACTACTGCCGCCGGGCACCCGTTCCAGATTCCAGGGATTGAGGGTCGTGAAATAGGCCGAGTTCTCGGTCGAAGAGCCCATGGCGAACTCGTCGGTGTTTGTCTTTCCCAAGATTACGGCGCCGGCTTCTTTGAGCTGCGTCACGACGTAAGCATCATAGGGTGGGATGAAACCCCTGAGGATCTTGCTACCGGCCGTCGTCTCGACGCCCTTGGTGCAAATGATGTCCTTCACGGCCACCGGAATACCGAGTAAGGGTGTGTCGTCCCCTTGATCACGCCTGCCATCGGCGGCCTCGGCTTGTTTCAGGGCCATCTCATCCGAGATGGTGATGTAGCTCCTCACCTGGTTGTCGAGGCTGACAATCTGATCGAGCATCGCTTGGGTTGTGGCGACGCTGGTCGTTTCTCCCCTCCTCAAGGCATCGCGCAATTCAGTCAGCGATAGGGATGTTAAATCCATGTTATTCAATGGCCAAAGAGCCGCGGCTTATGACGGGCCACTCCGCAGTATTGAAGCGGATCCCGAGGATGCCTGATGGCCGCGGAACCTGTCTGGAACTCGGGTCATGGACCACATTCATCATCCGAGCTTCAGACCTGGGAACGAGACGCCATCAGGACTCATCCAAGACCGCCTGAATCTTGAACTGGTCAAGGGCTTCCTCCACGGCATTAAAGAGAGCGTCCTCAAGGGTTAGGCCTGGTTCGACGACATCCTCTCGCAATACATTCCGGAGATCCACGGCCGACGCCGTCGGAGATACGCCGGTGATATCCAGCTGGTTTAGTCGTTGGGCGTAATCCAGGATGGCCGAGAGTTGTTCCTGATAAAGTGTTTTTTCACTCTCCGTCAGATCAAGTCGGGCCAGTAGAGCTATTTTCTCGACATCATGAATCGATAATGACATGGGTGTTTGCCGCAACTTATGGACTTGAGACGCAGACTCCAATCTTTAGCTGGAATTATACAAGACCTCACGACTGTCCCCAATGCCGGGAAGGTGACCGGATTAACCGATGGGAACATCCTCTTCATCCACCTCATCCTGAGCGGCGAAGAACTCCTCTTCGCGCCAGAATTTGGCGGGATCGGTGAGCCGGTCTATGAAGAGAATTCCGTCCAGATGATCGACCTCGTGCTGGACGATTCGGGCCGACCAATCGTCAAGACGCATTTTGATCTTCTTCCCATTACGGTCCAGGGCACGGATACGAATACCCTCATGCCTCTCTACTTCCCCAATCCAACCGGGAATAGAGAGGCAACCCTCGATCCCTTCAACCATCTTTCGCGATTTCCAGACGATCTCTGGATTCACCAGCACGAATAGCTCCCGGCTTCCCTCGATGGCATCCCCCTCTTCGTCGTACTCAGGGAGGGTCTCGACCACGGTTAATCGCAGGGACCGGTTGACTTGCGGTCCGGCCAGGCCAACGCCGTTGGCGTCAAGCATGGTCTCGATCATGTCGTCGATCAGAGTCTGTAAATCAGCGTCAAAAGTTGAAACCGGCCGGGCCTTTTTTCTTAGGACTGGGTTATCTGGCGTTTCGATTGGTAATACAGTCATAGGTTCTTCAAAAGTGGAACAGAAGTCGAAAGACGAATACGGCGAATGAGTCTCTTCGAGACTAAGTCCCTTTGAGATTGAATCTCTTCGAGCTTTTATCTCTTCGAATGATAGGCAATGACACCAGCCCGTACAAGATCTTGGTCATTACTATTAATAGATGCACGTTCTTGGCAATATGCCCACGCTTCACTTTGGATTTTAAAGATCATCTGCCAATAATGCCAGAAATAGCGAGTAACCAACTGGGACTTTGTCGGGGCATAAATACAGAAGGCTGACCACAATAGGACGTCACGGCTCAAAAGCCATTGGCAGCAGTAGAGCCAGGCTCAGCCAAACTTGGTGATGATAGAGGTTATCCGGACTTCTTTTGCCCCGGTCAAGAAGGCCTTCTGGTCGTTGAGGCTCTGATCAATCAGATGCCGAGCTGTCCCCTTGGGGTGTCCGGCGGGGCAACCGGCCTTGTTCTTGGGCTTGCTGGTAGACGTCAACCAGGATGGCGAGCTCCTTACGTCGCTGTTCCCCCTCCCGCTCCCTCAGGCGGCCCTTAAACTCCTCACGCCCCTTGAAGATATCGGCCTGAACCTGGTTGGGATTGGAAACTCGCTCGAAGGTGATATTTGCTGCTGCGCCGGCCGTTTCGATGTAGACGTATCCGAAATTGAAGAGAGTGGCGAAGAGGCCTGGTCGCTCCGCGTTGACGTTTTGCACATTGCCCAATTCGGCCTGTTTTCTGCTCTCGCCGAAGCCAAAAGGCTTCCTGTCTATATCGATCACGTAGCGGTCGGTGACCTGGAATTTATCGTTTCGCCAATCCTCGAAGCGCCAGAGAAACCATAAGAAAGACAAAACGCAGAGACCCAGCAAGATGAGGGCGAAGAGGAGCTTCTGCACCAAAAGCATGGCAGCGAACGATGCCAATCCGATAACGGCGGGTAGGAGTAGGCGACCCAGTACGGTGATGTAATGTTTGCGGTAGGTGATGGTGCTGCCTTCCACAACCCGGGGTCCCATGTAGCTGCGAATCCGGGCGATGAGACGGCGGAACCAGCCCTTGGCTTCCGCCGGAGGTTGATCCTCTTCCTCTAGCTCCGAACTTTCCCTTCTGGAGATAGCCGGTGTGGTCTGGAAATGCTCTTCCAAGGAAGCTCTGATCGCGGTCTGGGTCCGGCCCGCGTCGGTGGCTTTAACCTGTTCTCTCAAGCGGTTGATGATCTCCTTGACCTCGTTGGGATTGTCGATGTGGTCGAAGCGGATGACGCCCGCCTGGGCGGCCGTGGTCACCCGGGCCGTGCCTGTATTCAGGATATGGGCCCGTAGATCGGGCGTCTCAACCTCGACGCTCTGCACCTGGTCAATGGGGACCTTGATCAGCAAGGCCCGGAACCGCATTAAACTGTATTCGCGGTGGACAAGGTGTTTGTTGGTGATGATGAAATAATCGTTGGACCAGTCCATGAACCGCCAGACGATGAGGAAGCCGGTCAGCATGATGGGGATGATGGTGGCAATGGTGACCAGGGGCCCCGAGGCCCCCAGCACGATCCACAACAAGGTCAGCCAAAACACAAGGCCCACCACCGGACCCAGTACCCTGGAGACCAGGAGCCAGACGCTTCGCCGCACGTACAGTTCGACGATCTCATCAGTCAACAGCTCCACCGACTCGATCTGGCTGCTGCCCTGGGCATACTTGCTTCCTTCGGCGATCGATAAGGCTTCATCCGACATGTTTAGAAAATCGATGGCTTCGGGATATTGCTCGAGAAAATCCAGGAATTTGACCTGGTCGATAAACAACACCCGGCCGGGGCGGACGCCCCTGATCGTGTACTGATGGGTCTGGGGCGTAAAAAGCCAGACGTCTTCGAAGTAATCACCGGGATGGTAGGCTTTGGAATCCCGGGCCGATCCGGACTCATCGACCTGGTAGCCGACCAGGCGGCCGCTGCGGACGATGATCATTTTATCGGCCAGGTCCCGCTGGTAGGCGATGATGGCCCCGTCTTCGAATTCGTATTCGTCGCAAATGCGCACCAAGGCAGCCAGTTCATCCTCCTCGAGACCGGAGAAGATCTGGAGCTTGCCCAGGAATGCTTCTAAACTAGATTGAGTCATACTACCTCGGTGACGCTGGTATCATAACATAATGTTGCCTATTTTGTGAAGTAAGTCATTGGTGCTAGATGTTTTTTGACTGTGGTTTGCCGCCAGCGATTAAGTTTGAGGGAGCCGATTCGCTTCCAACCAGCTCAGCAGCAGGTCCGAAAACGTCACTTTTATCGGATTTGAATCTGGCACACAATGCTCAGATTTTTCTGACAAGATAATGTGTCGTCGCTTATAATCATTTTTGCATATTGTCGCATGAAAAGTTCAGGGACACGTTCTGACTTCGAACGACATCAATACTGCTGAAGCTCCAAAATCACCACCTCGAACCGAAGAACGACCCTGCATACAATACCAAGCAATGAACGATTGCGATCACCATGCTACAAGATATTATTTTGGGGCGTGCTTGCCGACTTTTATGGTGAATAGGATAAGGCAGAATCTCAGGGTTCAAGGTAATTAGGGCAGACGAATGAGTTCGTTTGGCGACGACAAACTTGGCGCCGATACACGTGGCGGTGCCACGCCGACACTGATACGTACAAAACTCCAACGACCTACAACTGGTCCGGACATATTGCCGCGCCCACAACTTACAGAGTGGCTGGTGAAATGGACCGGTACCGCTTCTCTTGTGATTACAATCGTGCCTTTTGCCAAGCTTGCTTTTCTGTGGTTTACGGGGGTCATACGCGACCGTTTGGGTGACCAGGAAGACCGCTTCTTCGCCACCGTTTTTTTGGGAGGTGGCATTATATCCGTGGTGATGCTATTCATCTGGGGGGCCATTATCGGGGCGATGTTTGGCGCTTATACCCTGGCAACTTCCCTTTTGGTAGACCATGATATCTTCATCTTTGGCTTCGCTTTTATGAAGGAGATCATTGGTAACTATGCCCTGCCATGGGCGGCGTGTATATGATGTCTATCGGTACAATCTGGACAAGGACAGGTGTAATGCCCCGCTGGTTATCCATTGTCACCTTTATTGTCGCTTTGGGGTTCCTGTTGTTCGCCGGTATCGTAAGAGAGGCTCGATTCATATTCCCCGGGTGGGTATTTCTCGTTAGTGTCTACATCCTGGTTTTGAACTATCGTCAATCGATTGATAAACTAAGGAAGGACAAATCCTAAACGGTCATATTTCAGGTGGTTATGACCTCTGTTCTTGTATTGTTCTTGTTTATTAGAAGGACGATCTGGTGATTTCTATTCTTAGCCGACGCGCCAACCTGACGCAGGCAGGTATGCCAAACCACTGATTAACTGACGCACAAAGCCAATGGGCCTGGGGAGCAGATTCAGGTTAATGGAAAATTACCAGCAGTCCAGGAGCTAATTTATGTTCCATTTCATGAAAATTCATACAGTCCCCACTGAAGAAGAGGGCAGCACCTGGCTTCAGTTGTTCTTTGACCTGGTCTATGTGGCCATTTTGGTGGAGTTAGGGAACCGGCTAAGCCACGACTTGAGTTTAGAAGGTGTTGTCACCTTCGTCCTCCTTTTAATACCTATCTGGTGGTCATGGCTAGAATTCGTCGATTACGGCCGGCGCTACCCGGTCGACGATATTGGCCAGCGAACCCTGACTGTGGTCTATATGGCCGTCATGTTGATGATGGCTTTTGAGATTCATAACTTGACCGGTAGCACAACGACCACCTTCATCGTGACCTATGGTCTCTCCAAATTCGTCCTGGCCATGATGTACAGCCGGGCCTGGATCTACTACCCAACCTATCGTCATGTGACCAGCAATAGGGCGGCGGCTTATATCGTGGTCGGAATTCTATGGATCGCCATCGCTTTCATTGCGCCATCCAACTTAGGGTTGTGGGTGCTGGCTATCATCCTGGGTGCCTTGATCCCATTTTTCAGCGAGTTGATTCAACGAGTCACCAATCGCTCAGATCTGCCACACCCGCCAATCAAGTACCACTTCACTTTACTACGTTTTGGCGAGCTGACCATCATCGTCCTGGGTGAATTCTTCATCAAGCTGGTGACCAGCTCATCCGGGCGAGAGTTAACGGCTATCAATTACCTCATAGGCGCCGGTCTGCTGGGCATATCGGTCAGCCTCTGGTGGCTTTACTTCGACCACCTGGAACATGCTAGCCTGGCCAAGGCTGGGTCGCGATTTTTAGTGTGGACCTACAGTCACTTCCCATTCATGGCGGCTATCACCGCCTATGGTGTAGTCGGTAACCTAATATTCGCCGCAAAGCCGCAAGTACCGCTGGACGACACCAAGCGTATACTGTTTACTACCGCCCTGGCCACGGCCGTGCTGGTCTATGGAGTCATCGAATGGACCTCCATGGAAAAAGATGAGCCTCTGGCTCGATCGCCCCAACCCTGGATCCATATTGGCAGCGCGGCCGCGCTGATGGTCCTGGGATTTTTTGGCGGTTCGCTCAACGTCGGATGGCTGGTCACCCTTGTCGCCGCCGTCTTGCTGCTCCAGGTCGGGCTGGATGTCACCTTGCGGTTACAACGGCCGGATCCAAAGGCTGCTCAAACCGCCCCAATAAATATCCAAGGAATGTAATCGACGGCTGACCAACAAGGGCGCAGGGGTAGATTTTTCTTTTTTGGCCTATTCGCCTTATTGGCTATTCTCGTCCTCAATATACTCGGCCCATTTTTGCCCTTCATCGCCATCACCCTGGTCACGGTCATCATGATGATGCAACTCCATCATACTACTTCAAGCCTGTCCGTCTAAACCTTGAAGATGGCGGGGATGTTCTTCACTGTCCGCATTAAGTTGCGTTCGCCAACCCTCTCTGCCATCTGCTGGAGGTTTAAAACATCAAGCTGCTCCAGATTCTGTAACCGCAGTGGCTCCAGACATGTAATCTCATCAACGCCGTGCGGCCTGAATAATGACATATGATCCTGGTAGCAGTCGATTCGCGACCATGAGTGGATGATACTTAACCTTCTGAAGAGTGGGACAGGTTTGTTAAGGCCTCTCCGCAGCTGCCACAGTTTGCCACTATTGACCTATTCTGAAAGCTGTAGACGCAGATAATTGGGTCAACGCCACCTGCCAAAAGAAAGCCAGTTCCATAATCGGCTCTTGCCCTGCTGCAGATAGCTGCTTCTCGAAGAACATAGAAATTAATTACAAAATAATGTAAGTCACGGCAATAGAAATACCTACTTGCTTCCAATGCTCGATGATTCCGTATGTAGTTTACCCAGCTTGCTCCAGCTACTCGCTTTCCATTGTTAATATTTGGCCAAGATAAACTCATTTGCTACGAAATCTGGCGTACTGTAAGATCACACCTTCCGTTGGATGAACTCCTCAAACCTAAGGAATTGGCTCAGTAACAAACGATGACTTTCTTTGGCATTTTACGCGATAGCCCCATGGCGCTGATGTTCGTCCTGGTGACTCTGTTCAACGTTTTCTACGGTTGGCGCGTGTTCCGCGGCGTGGGACAGGGGTGGGCAGCGCTCAACCGTGAGCCGCTGCGGCGCGAGCAGAAACAGCTCATCGACCGGGCGGCTTTTTTCCTGGGCATACCCCTGGGCGTCCTCATCCACGAGCTGGGTCATGCGATTACGGTCTGGCTGTTCGGAGGGCAGGTCGTGGACGCGGGGTATGGTTTCTATTGGGGTTACGTCTCCCACACTGGCTATTACACCGCGACCCAGCTCTGGATCATCGCCATGGCGGGCACGATCGGTTCCTTGCTGTACGGCGTGACGATGTGGCTCCTATTCCGCCAAATCCGGCTGAGCACCTACCGTTATTTCGCCCTGCGCGTGCTGCGCGTACATCTCTATTATTCCCTCGTCTTTTATCCGCTGTTCACGTTGTTCACCTTCGTCGGCGATTGGCGAATAATTTACAATTTCAACGACACACCGCTCTTGAGCGGGGTCACGCTGGTGACCCACCTGGGAATCTTGGGTCTCTTCTACTACAGCGACCGCCAGGGACTGTTCGATATGCCCGGTTTTGATACGGTGGCGGAGCAGGCCCAATTCGAAACATTGAAGACCCAGGCCGCCAGAAATCCCCATGACGCCCAACTGCAATTGCAGCTTGTGGACGCTTACAGACAGGGCGACGCCCAACATCTAGCAACGCGACAGCTCAAGTCGTATCTCAAGGCAAGTCCCAATTCGGCCGAGGGTTACTTGCAGCTAGCTCTTGTGCAAGCTCAAAGCAAACGCCAAATCCCGGCTAAGGCCAAGGACAACGCCGCCAAGGCCTTGAGCCTGGGATTGTCGGATCCCGTTTCGGTGGCCCAAGCGAACCGGATTGCAGGCGAGTATAGCTTGAATGTGGGCAAATATGGCCAGGCGTTAGAACGATTCAACCAGGGTATTGCCGCGACCCGATCGGCCGGCCGGCCGGAGCTCTCGGCGCACCTGCATTACCTGCGGGCCGTAACCTATCGGCGCCAGGGGAACTACGACCTGGCCCACCACGACATTCTGGAGGCCATCAAGCTGGCCCGGGGGACTGGGCAAGGACAGCAGGTTTCCCATTATGAGAGCGAGTTGGCCACAATCGAGGGCCATTCCGGTCGCTCCTTCGGATCCCCACCCCAGGGCAAACAGAATCCATAGAGCAAAAAAAGGGTTTGCAGAACCCGATTATCAAGTCCTGCAAACCCTTCATATCTCAGAAAACCGGTTGATAGCGATAGGTATCCGCTATACTTCCCTGTTCAAGTTCCAAATCGTATTACGAGCTTGGTCCTTCCATACCTTCCAACAACTGGGGCAGGTACCAGATCTCGTCGTCGGTGGCTCGAGCGCCACTTCCGATGTACTCCGAGCCATCCTGCAAGTTGATCGGCCCGGTCCAGACGTTGAGATCACCTGAGGCTAAGCCTTGAATAAACACGGCCAAGTTACTCTGTAGATCCCCAGTCAGCGCAGGACCATCTACCCAGCCAACAGGAGTCTTGGTGTTGTCGGTTAGATCTTCCCAGTAAGGGGCATTCCAATCCCACGATTGTTCCCAAGAACCATCACCAACCGCCTTCACCGTGTCCAGGTAAGATGGGCCCCAGTTGAAGTAGGGCACGCCGAGGCAGATAGCCGGGGCGCCGTCACAGGCTCCTTCGAAGTCATAAGGAACAGACCAAACCGCCTCACCCTGCGCAGCCAACTGCCCGGAGACATCGATGCCTTCGGTGGTGTCGATGCCGCTCAGCACAACATCGGCGCCGGCGTCAAAGAAGCTATTGGTGACTTCTGTCGGATCCAGAGTAACCCCGGGGATGTTGAACCAGAATCCGATCCAGGTGACCACGAATTCAAGGTCGTCCGGATTCATACCCCTGAAGTTTTCGTAACAGTAGCGAGCGCCCAGGTAGGCGGAAGAAGCCAACCGCAGGGTTTCATGGTTGACTAGGGGTCCCAGGTAACCGATTTTACCTGTTTCGGTTGCCAGGGCGGCCGAACAACCGGCGATGGCTTTCATGTCTTCCATACGCCCCATGATGTTGCCCAGGTTTGAGGGGGCTTCGCCTGTAAGGGCGTCATCACCGGAGATATTTATAAAGGTCACGTCGGGGTGTTTCTCAGCCACGCCGAGGGTGTCTTCTTCGAACTCGTCGGACGTGGTGAAGATCAGGTTGGCTCCGTCAGAAACCATCTCATCGACCACGCCCTCGAGGGTAGCCTCAGGTGAGCTGGCCGAGTTGAGCGATTCAAAGACGATCATCCGCGAGCCTGGCAGGTTCTCTTCTACATATTGGCCTCCCTCGAAATGAGCCTGGCTCCAGCCATGGTCATTCTTTGGCCCGACCAAGATCATGCCAAAAGCCACATCTTCACCATCAGCCTCTTCGTCGCCGCCGCAAGCACTCACGGCAAGCATCAAAACCAGAAGAAGCGCCATCAACAAATACTTTCTTTTCATTACTCTTCCCTCCAATCTATTCTTTTTAGCGGCTGCACATGTGAACTCTGCATATTCAAGCAACCGCCACACCAACAATCCTCTCTGTCAATTGAATCAACAGGCTCCTTCCAACTATTCAGTGTTGGCCAATCTAACCCTTGCACCACCTCCTCGATCAATGGATCCTGGTCTTTAGATTCATGCGAATGCGTTCAATACCGATCAGCCAAAGGCAAATTTAGAAATTTGCTTCAGCATCCACGTTCAGAAGCTTGCTTCCTATTATATACCATATAGAAGCCGTGAGCCTGACTCCACCAACCAGTCAGGACGGATCAGTCTTGCTCGAAAGTGGTACCCAGGGCCATGGGTGGTGATACTCGGAACAGACTTTTCAAGGCGGGTTGCAACGATTTAGGCATCTTGGATATAAGCCGTTCGGTGACGTCACTCCCAACGGCTAACAGGACCGCGATCATTAACACCCAGGGAATAGCGTTAAAAATCACGACAGGTACCTCTGGGAAGGTACGCTGCAGCACAGTCGCCAGGGCTTTTGTAGCCCCGAAGAGCAGGGCGCCGAAGGCCCCTCGAATAGGCGACCAGCCGCCGAATATCACGATGGCCAGGGCAATCCAGCCCAGCCCGCGGGTGTGACCGTCGGACCAGCCAATTTTCACGTTGAGGGAGTAGGCTGCGCCGGCGACGCCTACCAGAGCGCCACCGACAATGGTATAGAGATAGCGGACCCGATTGACGCCCACACCACGGGCGAAAGCCGCTTCGGGTCTCTCCCCGGCGCTGCGTAAATGGAGACCAGGTTGGGTCTTATTCAGGTACCACCAGCTCACTCCAACCAACAAGAAAGCAAAGTAAACGACTATATCATGGTCGAACAGAATCGGGCCTACTATCGGAAGATCCTCCAGGAAGGGGATTCCAGTATGCGGGACGGTCGGACCAGGTATGCGGGTATAGTTCTGGCCTAGAAAGGAGCTAAGATCGTCTCCCAATAAGGTCAGCACGAAGCCGATGGCGAATTGGCTCTGGCGCAGTTGAATGCTGCCGAAGGCCACGATCAGGGCAAATAGAGCACCGATGGCCGCGCCCGCTAAAAAGCCGTACCAGACAAAATCCGTTTCTTGGGCCACGACGAAACCAAGCATGGCCCCCATCAGCATGGTGCCGTCCAGCGATAGATTCACTATCCCGGATCGCTCCGTTATCGTTTCACCGCATACAGCGATGATGAGCGGCGCTGAAGCCAGGACAATGGAGGATAGGATGCGGACGATCTCGGCGTCGTTCATCATTCTCCCTGGGGAATATCCTTTCCAAAGGGATCCAAGGCACGACCACTAACTTCCGGCCCGCCGCCATGATCATCCTTTTTCGCCTGGAAAAGACCTAGCCTCTTGGCATCTCCAAACAATAGCACGAACAAAACCATCACCCCTGTCAGTATCCCTCCCAACGAAGTGTGCAACTGGGTGCGTAGATGTAGGGTGTTACTCCCACGGAGAACGGCAGCAAAGAATAAGGCGACGAAGGGGACTAGAAGGATCCGGTAGGTGGCTAACATCACCACCATCAAGGCTAAGAATCCAATGCCGCCCGAGATGGACTGGCGAAGACTATCAAACCAGCTAAGAACCCGGATCGATCCGGCCAGACCGGCCAAAGCGCCGCAGAACATCATGGCCAGAATTGTCTCGCGTTCACTTGACACGCCGAGCAAAAAAGACGAAAAGGGATTCTTTCCCAGAGCTTTTAATTTGAGTCCCCAGAAGGTGCCCCGCAGGGTGATGAATACCAGCACAAAGGCGGCTATAGCCAGAATCAATGAAAGGAGGCTGAAACGAGAGTCGCCCAAAAGAGGCAACAGCGCCCCGTCTTGAAAAGGCTCGGTGCCCCGGAACGACCCTCCCTCCGGTGGTTGCCAGGGGCCCGAGATCAAGTAGTTGGTTAAAATGACGGCGATAGCATTCAGAGCCAATCCGCTGAATATCTCATGGACGCGGCCGCGCGTCTTTAGGACGGCCGATAGCGCCGCCCACAGCCCACCGGCGACCATAGCCAGGGTTAGCTCCAGGATTATCAGTACAGCGGGCGGTGCATTTACCTTTAAGGCGATGAAGCTGGCGGCGATGGCGCCCATGATAATCTGGCCTTCGACGCCGATATTCCACAATCCGGCGGTGAAAGTGACCAAGAGACCGATGGATGTAATGACCAGGGGCACCCAGAAAGCCAGCAGCATCAGTCTTTTGGATGCGTCGCCAAAGGCGCCGTTGAAGAAAGCCTCCCCTGATTCAAAGGGGCTGGCCCCGAAGAGGGGCAGCAATCCGAAAGTGAACAGCAAAGCGCCCAGGACCGGCACGAGAGGCCAGGCCCAAAGTAGACCCTGGCGAAGGGTCCAGCGAGATCTCACGTCTGGCCTCCAATCAAGTGTCCCAGCTCATCGACCGAAGTTTCGCTAGCTTTGACGATTCGCGACATCCGGCCGCCGAAAAAGACGGCGATCCGGTCGCTACGTTCGATGACCTCGTCCAGGTCGGCCGACATGAAGAGGATGGCGGTCCCTTCTTCACGGCGCTGGTATAAGAGTTCCCAGATATAGTTGGTCGACTGCACATCCAAGCCACGGGTCGGGTGCTCGAGAAGTAATAGTTTCAAGGGGCTCTTGAGCAAAGCAAACAGCAGGCGTTGTTGGTTTCCTCCGGACAATTTATCGGCCGTTGATCCGGGCCGGCCGACGATCTGGTAGTGATCAATACGGCTCTCCATCTCCTGGCGCGCCCCATCCCAGTCCACGAAGTATGTGTGCTCAGGCTGGGCAAGGACAAGATGCTCGGTCATCGTGAGCCCGGCGACCAGGCCTTCCTCCAGCCGACCGGCGGCGAGGTAGGCCATCCCCGCCTTCTGCATGTGGTGGTAAGACCAGCCGCCGACATCTTCGCCGGCCATCTTGACCGTGCCCGTTTCGGGATGGAGTAAGCCGGCGCAGGCTTGAAGAAGATGTCGCTGGCCGCTGCCTTCCAGTCCGGCCAGGCCGAAAACCTCGCCTGCCTGAACAGTGAGGTTAACGCCCTCAACTTTCAGACGACGATCCGATACAGCCAGCTCATTTACTTCCAGCACCGGTTCACCCAGGTCGAATGGCTGCCGTTCGCTTCGCGCCGGTATCTGACCGAACATCATCTCGACGAGTTTCTCATTCGGACAGGGTAACTCACTCTCGCCCACGAGTTTTCCCTGGCGCAGCACGAAGGCGTGGTTGCACAATTCCTGGACCTCGCTCAGCTTATGGGAGACCAAGATCAAGGTCTTGCCTTCCTCGCAGGCCAGCTTGCGCATCGACTCGAAAAGCATGTCTTTCTGCTCGGCGCTGATGCCGGTTGTCGGTTCATCCAAGATGAGCAGACGAGCCCCGCCTGCTAATAAGCGGACTAGCTCCAGCTGTTGCCTTTCACCCAAGGACAGAGTGTCTACCCGGGCGTCCAGATCTAACACAAAACCATAGCGATCGGTCGTTTCGCGTAATTCCTTCTCGGCGTCGGCATAATCTAAGCGCACGCGGGTGTCGCGGCCGAGAAGGTAATTGTCAATCACCCGGAATGGAGGAAGGTCAAGCGGGTCCTGGTACAACATGCCCACCCCTCCGGCGAGGGCTGCGGCTGGGGAGTCAAAATTGATCGTCCGTCCGTCGAGGGCTATTTCCCCGCTATCCTGCGGCTGGAAGCCGGACAGAATCTTCATCAAGGTGCTTTTTCCGGCCCCGTTTTCACCCAGCAATCCGTAGATCCGGCCCTCTTCCAGGGTGACGGTGATGCCGTCATTTGCCCTGACTGGTCCAAAATACTTTCGGATTTCTTTGAGATCTACGCGCATCTTGTCCCGGTCTGATATGCCGAAATGGTAGGGATCTTTTAGGCACGAAACTAGTAATGGTGAGAATACCTGAAAACAGAAATCCGTCTACTGTCACACTTCGATTGAGGGGATCGGAGATGTATATAATAGGAAGCCTGTTTTTACTTTCGACGCCGGCCTATGAACCAGAACAAGAGGAACGCTGCGGTCGCCAATAAAGCCGCTCCGGCGATACGTCGCTCTCTTTCAGGGATAGCCGGGCTGACCGGCGTGGTTTCTGCGATGTAGGCAAAAGTCTCGCTCATGCCTTCCTGCAGCGAGCGTGTTCGCCAGCCAAGTTGTGATCTGGCTTTTTCAGGGCTTGCCGTGTAGTTCATGCCCAACAATTCGACCGCCTCGCGACTGAATAGGGGCGGGAGACGGAAGGTCTTGTTGAGCCAGCCCATAAGGGGCGCGAATGGCAGCAGATATCCGCTTGGTATGCGCAACACCGGCGCCGGCTTTCCTGTGAGTTGGGACCAGAAATCGACGATCTCGCCTAAAGGCACGGCCGGACCGGTGAGGATGTAGCTCTCGCCGATGACGCCCTTTTCGGCGGCAACGATATGCCCCTCGGCGATATCTTCCACATGTACGTAACTGGTGGTGAAATCGACTGCGGGAGCGGCCGGAAGCCTGCCCGAATAGAACAGGCGCATTAGGTCGCCTATCAGGCTTGGATCGCCTGGCCCGTAGCCCGTACCGGGCATGACGATGATGATGGGCGCGCCCTTTTCTATCATGGGGACGGCGACCTTGTAGTGGGCCAGCCACTTGGTGCGGTCGTATTCGTTGGCGAAGGGGCCGCCCTGGAAGAAGGTCTCGTCGACCAACTCGCCTTTCGTATCGCCGAGGACGGTGTGGGTGCTGGTGTAGACGACCTTCGGGATGTCCAGCTCCCGGGCCAGGCGCATGACTTTGCGGGTGCCGCCGACGTTGAGCGATTCGGCCGTCATCCAGTCGGGCGAGCCGATCTTGTACCAGCCGGCCAGGTGAAATACGACGTCGCTGCCGCGCATGCCTTCGCGCATGGAAGAGACGTTGAAGATATCGCCGCGGACTGTTTCGGCGCCCAAGGAGGCCAGATCGGCCGCGCCTTGTTCGGAGCGAGTTAGGGCGGATACACTGTATCCGCGCTTGAGGAGTTTGCGGATGAGAGGACGCCCGATGAACCCGGTGCCGCCTGTGACAAATGCTTTCATGCTGCGGATCCTTTCGATGTAATGAGCGGATAGATGAGAGCTACATTGAGCAGCGACTAGGATTATACCAAGCGGCGATGGGTGGTGAAAGGGGAGATCCGGCCGGGGGCAGGCGTTTTGCTACCCTCAGGGGCGGATGCTATAATGCCAAACTGAATTCGACAGAATTCAGACGGGCGCGTAGCTCAGCTGGTTAGAGCGCACGGTTCACATCCGTGAGGTCGTTGGTTCGAGTCCAATCGCGCCCACTGTCTACACTTTGTTCATCAGGTATGAGTATCGTGATGACAAATAGCTACAACTGCTGACGGGCGGCTCTGGGAGATCGGCTCCGCGAGATTCTTGAAGCGAGCGTAGGCCGATGCCCCAGCTAGCCTAGACCCTGATCAGCCTGGCTTGGACCGAGAAAGCAGGGAGCAGCGCGGATTTGGCCCAAACCGGGAATAAGACTACTCAGCGCATTTCCACTCCAAAACCGGTACAGCACCTCCGGCCGTCCCGACGCTGTAGACGATTGTGCTTGTGCCTTCCCAGCGAGTACCAGCTAGAATGACTTCTAAATTGCCGTCACCGTTGAGATCGAGGGCGCCCGATACCTTGTACCGCCAGGGATAGGCCTGGTCATCGGCCTGAAGAAAGACGTTCAGAACGAGGGGTTCCGCGTGCAGTTGGCCACTAATCTCCATGAGCACGGCCACGACGACATAGTCACCCGCATCCACGGCAGGGGTGCTGCCGTCGGCTCTGAGCCGAGAAGCCAGGGCGATGATCTCTCCGGATCCATCCCCGTCCAGGTCCGTACCGAAAGCCTCCTGCAACTGCAAATCTGTTGCGCTTATCGCCAGTCCCTGGCTCGCCAACAAATCGGCCACCGCTTGGCGTTCGACCTGGCTGAGTTCAACCGGCGCGACAAGCCGCAAGGCCACCTCCCAGGTGGCCCCGGCCACGGCCAGGGCGGACGGATGGGACGGTGGAGGCGTCAGGTGAACTGTATGGCCGGGACATATGAAGCCTGTGGGCACTGCCGCACTGCCGCCGGCCTGGCCCAGACGCTGACCGAGATGGTAGACATCATACTGCTCGCCGCCCAACAAAGCACCCGCCGCCGTGCTACCATCCACCCATAGCGCATCTTGGAAGCCGCCCAAGAGGGCATCTGAGTGAGCATCGTAGATGACAACCAGTGGCGGTGCGGCGACAAGAGCAACCAGCAACTCGTAGTCGGCCGCTTCGCCTCCAGGGACGACGGTAAGCATATAGTCTTGTGTGCCAGGCAGGATGCCCTCCCACATTCGATCTTCATTCACCACCCTTTTCAGGGGCTGGCCATCATCCACGCCCAGCAGGGCGAAGTTGACCTGACCGGTGCTGGTGAGGTCGATGAGCACTCGACTGCCTGCCTCAGCGCCGAAGAGATATCGGTGTGCCTGACCGGGCAAGATGGTACTGCTGGTCCGCAAAGGTGAACCATTGGCCTGGACCTCAAACCGGACCACTTCGTTGACGTGATCGCATGGGCCGGCAAAGCCAACGTCGGTTTCCCGGATCCAGCCCGTCTGGCCTGGTCCAATCTGAATCTGGTGCCAGCCATTTTCGCTGCTAAATACCACGGCGAAATTGCCCAGACGCGCGACGGGGGCAAAGGCCGTGCTTGGTCCCAAATAGACGGTTACCACGGCCGTACCGCCTGGATGGACCACTACGCAGCGGTCGGACGGAGGCGATCCTGGGTCGAGGATAACCGGCAGATCTGGCTGGCTCAGCGGATCAATGGCCAGGACGACCACCGATCCGGGCAATTGGACGCCGGCCTGGGTCAGATCGGCCAAAAAGAGGTCTGGATTACCAACGATGAGTTCGACCCGGTTGTTGACGATGTCCACGGCGGTGATGGTTGACATTTGAACTGAATCGGCCGCCTGGCTGGCGATGGCCTGGTCGGCCCGCAATTCTTCCAAAGTGTAGTTGACCGGCAGTACCTCCAAATAGTCAGCCCATTCATAGCCATCCAGATAGGGCCGGACGGTATCTACGTCCCCTTCGGTCAAGGCGATGACGATGCGATATTCGGGATGTTGCTCAACCCACAAACCGCCGTAGGTATCGGTCAGGTCAGCCATTAGCAAAGACTGGAATTCGCCGATTGTTTCCTCAAATCGCGTCCGATACGTTGCCTCGTCCAGGGGCAGGCCCTGGTCATCGACAAAGGCGGTGCTGTCCCGGCCCGAGGCGCCCCCCACATTTACCAGAAAGCCGTAGTTAACCTCTCCATAATCGGGCCATTCGACGTACATGTCAAACACATACAGCCCTGGTTCAAGGGTTAGCTCGATGGAGGGATTATTGTTGGGCGGCAAGGTGAATTGATCGCCGGGTACCGATTTCCAGAAACGCCAGTCACTATCTTCGGGACCCATCAAAATAGGTTGTGAAGCCGGGAAGATCGATAGCTGCACGCGTCCAGGCTTAGCATCTAGCATATATTCAAATTGGGCTAGGAAAGTTGATTCGGCCGGGATGGGATCAGGAGCAGTTGTGAAGCCAATGCCGTCGGCACAAATACTCGTGCCGTCACCGCGTTGCCAACAATAGCCGGTTATGCCCGCCTTCTGCTCCTGGCCGTCGATGGTTAATGTGGCTGGCGGTGGCTCAGTACTCGCTTGATCGGGCGAATCAGTAGAGCTATAAGTCGCGATCTCCAGGTTGTCGTCTGAGAGGGCCGATTTATCGGTGGTTGTTGCTGGGGTGCAGGCTGCCATCAGGAATATGAGCAGTAGTCCGAAAAGAGTGCTTGGTTGTCGTCTTAACATGGTTGGTTGCTCCATTGGTAACAGAATAAACGGGAGACAAACTCCCTGGATCAGCTCATCGAGGGGTAACAGATTCACTGGGTCGTTGAATTCTGGCGTAGTGTTTGCATTAGCTTGTCAGTTGGCGCCAGCCAGTCCACGGCCGTGGTGCCGGCTGGTAGTATCTGCATTTGTTCGCCCGTCACCGTATCATGGAGCCAAACCTGGAAGGTCTCCTGTGTAACGTCGAATAAAGTAAAGGCTAGCTGACTCCCATCAGGGCGCCAGGTTGGCTCAAAAGCGGTGCCCAACCGAACTTCTTCTTGCCCATCGGGGCGAGCGATCCATAAGTTTGGCCGGCGGCCGTCTTCGGCTCGTTCATTGAAGGTGACAAAGGCCAACCAGTCGCCGCTTGGGCTCCATGACAAGTAGTGGGGAACCGTGCCGCCGCCGACAGCTATATACGTATGGAACAATTCTCCGATATTATTTTCCAGGTCAAAGACGGCGACGCCCGACGTCCAGCCATGCTTTACCTGATCACCGCTAACTTTCCAGGCCAATTTCTGGCCGTCTGGCGACCAGGCCGGCTGGAATACCTTCTCGACGTCGAGGCCGTAATCCGAGGGGTAAAAATCTTCTGGCGCTGAGCCGCGGCGCATGATCCGGCCAGCGTGGTCAAAGCCACCGTATGCCAGCAGTTCGCCGTCAGTGGAGAGCGCCAGCGGCCCGCTCCTCTCCTCGTCCAATACGCGGTAATCGCTTCCGTCAGTGCGCACGATGGTTGGATTACCAAAGCCTGGTCCAAGAGCATCACTGGAGCCAAAGATGATTACCTCTTGCTGGCCGGGCCACCACTGGGCCTGACCGTTGTACCTATTGGACCCTTCAGTTAGATTGCGCCTTTCGCCAGTCGTCAGGTCGGCCAGCCAGATATCCGGGTCGTATTCTGGTATATATAATACGAAACGGCCGTCGGCCGACAAGCGCGCCGATGGTTCGTCGAAAACAAACAGAGGTTCGCCCTTCTCATCGATGATCCAGATGTCCTGGCCATGGCGATAGACCAATCCTGCAAGCGGATGTAGCTGATCTGGCGCTGACGGTTCAGAATCAGTGCTGGGAGTTGGCGGCTCCTCCAGGGGGAACGCCTCGGCCGTCTGACCCGTGGCAATGGGCGCGCCCAGGACTCCAGCGAGGGCCCTCATGACCGGCTCGTTCTCGCCCACATAGAGGACAATCAGCCGGTCTTCGGCATAGAAGTGTGGCGTAGCTACCCAGGTCATCATACTGGTTCCAACAGAACTGACATCAGGCGATATCTGAGCTGCCTCGGCCGCTGCGGCTGCTGAATCCGGGTATTCAAAGACCTGCACATCCTCACCGTTGACACCGATGACCTGGCCCGGAACAGTGAAAAAGGGTTGGTCGACCGGGCCGTTTATTTCCACTGATTGACCAGTCATTCGTAAGGCGTCGGCTAACTCAGCCAAGCTATACTCGTCGTTGACGTCTGGTGAATCACTTTCAGTCTTGTTAGTGGCCATGAAGTTGGCGACATCTGGGTCGCTTTCGGCCAGGGCTGAGATGGCCTCGTTGCTCCGCTCTAGATCCGAAAGATCTCGCTGCAACTGCTCGACTTGAACGCCATCTTCTCCGATGTTCACCAAGAACATAGTGCCCTTAGAAAGATCGAATTGCTGGTCCTCGATCCACATCTCGGCCGTTACGCCGTCCGTAGCATGGACCTTCCAACTATAGTCTCGCCCTTCAGGCGCACTGACGTTACATTCAAGTCTATAGACCGGATCCTCGGTGGAAGCTGTCCCCGAGCAGCTTTCTCCACTCCCGTAGGAAGTGTTTTGCCAGATAAGGATGGCCAAACCTTCTTCCCAATAATGATAGGAGTACGAACCGCCATCCACTACGCCGCCGATTGAATTGGCGCCTGGCGGCGTGCTTCCTGGAGAGCAGCTAATGAGAACGCTAGCGATTAGCAGAAGCCATACCCAAATGAATCTAGTTTGAATGGAAAACATTTCGATCCTCTTTTGTTGGCCTAAAGATTTACTCAGTCCTACTGAAACAGTTTGCTCGACGGCGTGGGCAACGATCAACATCGCATCACCATATTGTCGCTTGACTATTAGACCACCAACGCGCCGCCCAGGTGCTTTGCCGATAACTACTCAATCCGGTCTTCGACCGAAAGCACATCTGTCTTGACGATCTTTTGGCGAAATTGGTTCCGCCTTGAGCGAGGTAATGGGTGGCAGTCACGCCAAGACTACTGATCAGTCTCCGGCGGGTAAACTAATATCTCGGCCGCCTCTGAAGCGAAAATCACAGTTTCTGGCGGTGGTTCTATGAGGTCTGCCGCCTTTTGCTGGAAATAGAAGTCCAGTGGAATACCCACACCATCCAGGCGAACGATATAACCTTCATCGTCGACTCGTAGAATCACGGATACATTGTTTGATTCCCCACTGGGCACGGTGGTAAAGAACAGAGCATATGTACCGTGAGGAAATTCAGGCCGATCAGGTAGATCCTCTGAGACTACATAGGCCGCATAGAGAGATTCAGCTTCAAATTCCAGGACACGGCCTACTTCTGACGCAGGAACGGAGTGACCTTCGCCCGGACCACCAAGTGGAAAGAAATCCACGAGCGTGCCCTCCGCCTGGCCGCTTTCACACGTTGGTGTGGCTCCCAATCCGTCGGCCCTGGTGCAGCTGGCCGTCACAAACTGGACCAACGCCTGACGCGCCTCAAGGTCATTGCTCAGTACGGTGTCGATCACGAAATCAACCTCGGGAAGGCCAGTCTTGATATTCCTAGGAACCTGTGCAGGTGGATCAGGGACGATGGTAGCTGTGGCGGTTGGCGGTTGGGTTGGCTCTGCCGTTGCAATCCGGGTTGGTGTCTCGGTTGGTGTCTCGGTCGGCGTTGCCATCGCGAGCCGAGTTGGCGTGGCCACTTCTTCAGTTTGTGTCCAGGTGGGCTGAATTGTCGGGGGAGTTGTAACCGCTGGCTCGAGTTCAGCCGGGTCTTCCGATAGTTGCTCCCCGGCCGGAGAACCACAAGCTACCAACAAGAGCAGCAAAGACAGGAACAGATAAACAGAAAGTCGTCTTTTCATCATGAACCTCTATCGCAAACCGAAGCAAGTTGCTAACTGGCAATTTTGCCTACGATCAACATCGCCATACCGGTAGTACATCTGTCTTGACGTTTTCTTGGCGGGATTGGTTCCGCTTCGCAATGTAAAATAGACAACACTGACAGACATTTGCTTTCTACCGGCAATGGAACGAAAACTCTAGGACGCACGCTGAGATTGTTTCCTCAAGCGATCAATCCGTGTCGTTTCCATATGGCACACCGGCATAGTGCATGATCTACAAACCAGCTGACCTGTCATCAGCTATCTCACAGCATCAAATGCCGGCGGCTGGCCGCCCACAGACGCGATGAGCGTATCCGTGCCGCTGCTGTCGTTCAAGAGTAGATCCCAACCCCTGTCTGATGCCTGTAAATACAGGTAGCTATTGTCGTCGACCCAACGAACATTGAGGGCAACCGACTCGCCATTGCCCACCAGCTGCGGTTCTTCGTCCATCTGACCGGTGAAGATGCTGACAGCGGCTGTCTCGCCCGACGGCCGAGTGAAGCTGAACCGTTCTCCGCCAGGCGACCAGTCATAGAAGGGATCGACCCGGCTGGAATAGAAGATCGGATCGCCGATCCTGTCGTCCCAAGTGACAAAGAGCAAATCGGTCCGCTCCGGGTCAATGTCGGGGCTGCTCAGATAGGCGATGGTCTCTAGGGTGGGGTTGATGACGGGTTCAGGCAGTGGATAGGTGCCCCTTGCTTCTATCGTGCCCACAAGCCCAGCCGGCGTCCCGTCCGTGTGCAGGCGCCAGATACCAAAGGCCTGGTTCTCCATGCCTAGCCGGTCTGGCGGGGGGATGACCACGCCTAGAACGTCACTTCTAGGCGACCAAACAGGACGGGCATAGTAACGGAACTCGCTGTAGGTGATGACAGGCGTGTAACCGAAGATCCGCTGCTTGTCCTCGCCGTTTATGGTGGTCAAGGAAATGCTATCTGGAGTAATCACGGCCACTCGATTTCCGTCGGGTGCGATGGCGAAATTGCCCCCGTCCCCAGGCAGGAACAGATAGTCCAGGAACAACGAGTCAGCATTAATATTCCAGAGATCGTCAGACAACAGGAGCCCGGGTCCGTCACTTAGCATTCTTGTATTAAACAGCAGTTCGCGACTGCCCGGGATCCAGGCCAACTGGTTAATCGTCATACCGGTGATATAGTCGGCCAACTCTCCTTCCTGTGGGATCGGCAGGTCGCTCTCTTTGACCAACTGGCGCTCGTTGCTGCCATCGGCGTTAACGGCCCATATGCCGTTGCCCCGGCGGAAAGCAACAACGCCCTTGTCATCGCTCAGCAAGACCTGGTCGACGCCCCCGTCTTTGGTAAGCTGGCGCTCGCCGTCGGTTGCGGTCCACAACCAGGCGTTGTTGTCCCTGGTGAAGACGACGACCAGGTCGTCCACTGGTTCCGGTGAGGGTGTCGGCGTCATAGCCAATGCAGCAGAAATAGCCGGTGGTTGGAAGCTCCTAACGATCGTCATAGCTTCCGGCACATTGGCGGCTTCACACCGCCCTTGCCCATCGCTGAGAATTCGTATTACGTAGCCGGTATCCCGATCAATAAAAACTGCCATGAGCGCTTCCATCTCAGGACAGACCGATCCAGTCCCATTACTGTAAGTGACCATCGTACCTACCCTATCATTGTCGATAGTTCGTACCGTTTGGACCTCCGAAGGATCACTTACACCGGTAGACAAAGTGGAAATCAGCTTTTCGTGTGACTGGCCCTCCGACGGCATGACCTGGACTGATATCAAGTAAGGTCGACTTTCGCCAACTATATCCCCTTCGAAAAAGTACGTGGTGTTCTCGTCCGGCTCTACCTCCTGGACATTGGCGCTCTCGGGAATCAGCAGTTTATAACCAAGGACAGGTTTGGTATAGACTATCAACGGTCCCCATCCGCTCGCAGGCTCCTGTGTTAAGGTCGGCGTTGTCACGATATCCGTCGCAATACTCTGAACCGTGTCAGATTCTGGCGAACCTTCAGTCACAGAAGGCTCCGGGGTCCGGTCAAGGCTTATATCCAGGGTGCCGCAAGACGTCAACGCTATAAGTAGCACCAGGAACATCATACCTGTTGCTAGGTTCAGGAAATACGGTTCGCCAAATTTACGTATCATGTCATCTCCAAAGCACAGCACAACGCGGCCTGTAATTGCTTATATTGTAGCAGCTTGCTATCACTGCTTCGTGGTAGGGTGATGGCGGATGGGTAACATTGGTTACCGAATGGTAACATCGATCAAATGGCGGCCAGTCGTGTTCAAATGGGTACTCGCCAGCCATCGCCCGTGGCGGCACTCAGCGCTGGGCTATCTCAGCCCGCTTGAGTTTGAACGCAGTGCCGATTCCCCTTAGCTCCGTGTCCTTTTTTCTAGGCAAGATCATTAGTATCCGGGGAAATGGGCGAACGGCCGCTGGCCAACTGCGAATTTTCCTGTAAACGCGCTTTTTGTGTCATTTTAGGTAACGACTTGCACGGTCAACGCCCAGGTGAGTTTTCAAGTTGCGGGAACATATCTTTGTCCACCGTCGTTTTACCTATGTAGCAATACAAAAAGAAAGGTTTAGAAATCAACTTTCGAGAAAAGGGGCTGCATGATGAAGAATTATCGAACGATAGCGATTCTGGCGGCGTTGTTCCTGGCTGTTTTTCTGGCCGCCTGCGGCGCCGACACAGAAACGGCCCAAGACGATCAGGTATCGGATGGACTACCGCCTGTGGCTGTGGTCAGAGCCCGCGAAGCGCTGGCGGCACACCTCGCGATTCCCGTTGCAGAGGTCCCCTTTGGGACGCACGAACCCGCCGAGTGGACCGATTCCTGCCTGGGTTTGGGCGGCGCGGCCGAAAGCTGCCTGGCCGCCATTCATCCCGGCTGGCGGGTGAACTTTGAGGTGGATGGCATCCCTTATGAAGTGCGTACGGATGAACTGGGCGACATCATTCGTGTCAATGATGAATAGGGCGGGACAGAAAACCGGCCTGGCGAAGAAGGAAAGCCCATCTGCCCCTCCGGCGTTGGGGAGGGGAAGGGGTGGGGTTACCTTAATTCCTTTTGTTGGGAGACATGGCTCATCCCGATCTTAATAAAACGAGGTAAGGCGGGGGATGAGTCATCCATAATCGACTAAGCGCCATACGAAGAAGGTAGAGCGAAGTCGGGGTTTCCCGGCTCCGCTTTCCGGTTCTATGGCACCAGTCAGACAGGGCCATTGCTTCAGGGATTCGGCGATAGGATCTAGTGAGGAAAGCAAGAACACATAGGCAAGGGTGGCAATGAGCAGTAGTTTCAGGCGAGTGTGCCAACCTTGGACTCGGGGACTCTCGAAGGCCAGCTCGCATTTGCTGAAACGCAATGACTTTTCAACCTGCCGACGGCGGGCGTAGGAGAGGACGAATGCGCAGCCATGCTTCGTCGTCATTGCGAACCGGTTCGGAGGTGAGCAAGTATCAGGGTTCACGGCCATTACCGGGGCGAGCCACGACCAGAAAGAGTTCTTGGTCATGGTCTGGGTCACGCACCGGGACGGCAACGACACCTGCTTTGCACTGGCAGCGGCGGCGTGCATCAAATAAGTGTCGATGACTCTAAAAACCTTTACCCCGGGTGATCTGCTAAGCTTTACGCTATCGGCCCTGGTCATCAACCAGGCGATAGTGCTTCGGCCAACACATGAAGAAGTGTACAGCGTGAACCGAGGCCATCAACAGCCAGGGCCTGCTGGCAAAACCTCGATCCCAGACATGGATCACGCGCTGGCCCCGACGCCGACTACTCTCAGCAAGAACGTCGCCCTCAACGTCTCGCCGACTTATCTTGTGCTCTCCCATAGTCGTCCACCAACGAATATAGGCTAGCGTCGGCGGGCCACTCATCTCAAGCACAATCACTGATAACCATTGAAAGCCGGGAACGAAAATGGGGCGGCCACCCGGCGGGTTTAAATAGCCCGGCTTGATCCTCTTCAAGCGAACTGCTTTTGTGGAACGTACAGGTCTCAAACCTTCCAATGCCAGACTCTCGGGCTTCTCTACAAGACTGCCATCCCAAACCACGAGTTCTGGATCCCTTCTGAGCTCAGCTCCTCTATCCGCCGGTCTGCTTGCCCCCATATGAACCGCTCAATAACCTGCCAACTCCATCTTTCTGATAGTAGCAGCCGACTGAGCCGCTTTGTCCCCGCCGGAGCCTGAGACGGAGGCATCAAATGACCACCCAATTCGCTTAGTAACAGACCTTGATTTCGGTGGCGATGGAAAATGATTACCATTACCAGGGCATCCGGAAAGTTGTTTGACATAGAGATGAGTTTTCGCACCGGAATTGACACAGGCTTTGATGAATATAGAATATCAAGAACAGTATCAATTAAGCTCATTGAGGCTGATTTACAATAGCGTTGCAAATGAGACCTCACGGATCTTAACATAACCGCTAATTGTTAAAGGAATCTACCACGAGTAGAATGACATCACAGGCGTGATTCCCGTTCGCGGGGTTCACATCCGTGAAGTCAGCGGTTCAAGTCCGTTCGCGCCCATTACTCGAAAAGGAACTGCTTGACATCCCTGTTGAGCAGTTTTTGGTTTCTCTAGGCTGTGAACAAAGGGAAAAACCGGATCAATTAGGGATCAAAATTGGTTTTTTGATTGAAAGTCAGCGAATTTCGGTTCGAGTCCTGTTTCTATTTATCAATTCATATTTCCTTCAAAAGAAATAGAATGCGAGTTCGATTCCCCGTAGGGGCATAAGATAGATAAAACCATTCCACAGATGAACCGACCCCCTAAAAACAGACACGAAAAAGAAAGCCCCTCCTGTGAGAAAATAGAGAAAAATCAGTGGAAATGGGGTTGGATTTTTGTTTAATGTAGCATAAGGAGTTCGAATTTTCTTAGATCCAAAGGAGCTGAACAAAAGCTCACTGTAGTATAATCTTCCCTGGAAATTATGCGTTCAAGACGACTTCACCGGAGTCACTACACGCTTATGCTGAGTTGAATGCATTTCTATTGTGCTTTCTACAATAGATTACCCCACCATCTTATCAAGATAAGGAGATAAACGATGAATACAGAAGATAAGATTCAACGATCCGTACTTCCCATCCCGGAGGTGCAGCACGTGGGTCTGACGACCTATGATGCCAAAGATCCGGAAACCAAATTCCCGCCGATTCGGGATATAAGACCCCCGAAAGGCGCGCCCAACGTTCTGGTCATCCTGATTGATGATGTCGGATTTGGCGCAAGCAGTGCCTTTGGCGGTCCCGTCAACACACCGGCAGCCGAGCGGTTGGCGAGGAGCGGCTTGAAGCTCAATCGCTTCCACACTACCGCGCTTTGCTCGCCCACACGTCAGGCGCTGCTCACGGGACGCAATCACCATTCAGTGAACATGGGCGGCATCTGCGAGATGGCAACCTCTGCGCCTGGTTACACATCGGTGCTGCCAAAGGACAAGGCGCCGCTCGCCATGACGCTCAAACTCAACGGCTATGCGACGGCCCAATTCGGCAAATGCCATGAGGTGCCGGTATGGCAGACCAGTCCGATGGGACCATTCGATTCCTGGCCCAGCGGTGGAGGCGGGTTCGAGTACTTCTACGGCTTCATCGGTGGAGAGGCGGACCAGTACTATCCAGGCATCTACGAAGGCACTACACCGCTAGAACCGGACAAAACCCCCGAGCAAGGCTACCATTTCACCGAGGATATGACCAACAAGGCGGTGGGGTGGGTGCGCCAACAAAAGGCGCTCATGGCCGACAAGCCCTTCTTTATATATTATGCGCCCGGGGCCACCCATGCCCCGCACCACGTCCCCAAGGAATGGATCAACAAATACAAGGGCAAATTCGACGGTGGCTGGGATAAGCTGCGCGAAGAAACTTTTGCCCGTCAGAAGAAGCTGGGCGTGATCCCCGCCGACGCCGTCCTCACCAAACGACCAGACGAAATCCCCGCTTACGATGACATGCCCGAGGAGCTAAAGCCCATTCTTGTCCGCGAGATGGAGACCTATGCCGGGTTCCTTGAGCACACCGACTACCAAATCGGCCGGTTGATCGATACCCTGGAGGAGCTGGAAGTTCTCGATGACACGCTGATCTACTACATAATCGGCGACAACGGCGCTTCCGCTGAAGGAACGCCGAACGGCTGCTTCAACGAGATTGCGGTGCTCAACGGCATGGGCACGATCGAGACCCCTGAATTCCTGATGAGCAAAATCGACAAGTTTGGCGGGCCGGAAGCCTCCAACCACTACGCGGTAGGCTGGGCGCACGCTATGGATACGCCCTATCAATGGACCAAGCAGGTAGCTTCACATTGGGGCGGTACACGCAACGGCACAATCGTGCATTGGCCGAACGGTATTCAGGCCAAGGACGAGGTCCGATCGCAGTTCAGTCACGTGATTGATATTGCTCCGACGGTCCTCGCGGCCGCGGGAATCCCAGCACCGACGATCGTGAACAGTGTACAGCAGGCACCGTTCGAGGGCGTCAGTATGTTGTATGCGTTCGACGATGCCAAGGCGGCCGAACGACACGAGACGCAGTATTTCGAGATGTTCTGCAACCGCGGTATCTATCACAAGGGTTGGACAGCGGTGACCCGGCACGGCGTACCCTGGGTCGGCGCCTACGATCGCGCCTTTGATGATGATGTCTGGGAGTTGTACGACACCAACACCGACTGGACGCAGTCGAAGGATCTGGCGAAGGAAAATCCGGAAAAACTCGCCGAATTGCAGCGGTTGTTCCTGATCGAGGCGACCAAGTACAGTGTTCTCCCGCTCGACGATCGGTCGTTTGAGCGCTTTAATGCTGACATCGCGGGCCGGCCGCAGCTGATCAAGGGAAAGACGCAGATGCTGTTTGGCGGCATGTCCCGATTGCCTGAACATGCGGTCCTCGTCACGCACAATAAATCGTATTCGTTGACCGCTGAGATCGAGGTGCCGAAATCCGGCGCCAACGGCGTCATTGTCTCCCTGGGCGCCGGAATCGGCGGCTGGAGCCTCTACGCCAAGGACGGCAAGCTCAAGCACTGCTACAATTTCTTCGGCATCGAGCAGTACTTTGCTGAGGGCAAGCAGGCGATCCCCGCCGGAAAGCATCAGGTACGCATGGAATTCACCTACGACGGCGGTGGCCTGGCCAAGGGGGGCAGCGTCTCGTTGTATGTGGACGGCAAGAAAGACGGCGAGGGCCGCGTGAACATGACGGTGCCGATGCTTTTCGGTACCGATACCTGCGACGTTGGCAGGGACGCCGGCTCGCCTGTCTCTCCGGACTACGGGCCGAAAGACAGCGAGTTCAGCGGCACAGTGAATTGGGTGCAGATTGACATCGATGAGAATGCTGAGGATCTCGATCACCTGATCACGCCCGAGGAGCGCTACAAGGTCGCGATGGCGCGGCAGTAGGCTGGCGCAAGACAACAGTAAAGTAACACAGGACTGGCAGTGCTACAACAGGGTTTTGTCCCGCGACTGCCAGTCCTGTACATATAAGTTCAAAATAAGGTATTGGACATACGATGTCTGACAAACCTTCAACGCCACCGCAGCCGATGCTCAAAAAAACAACGAGACCAGAGGCAGTGAATTCAACATCCTCTTAAACGCGTTCCGTTGCCATTGACCGCAGTATCACTCCGGTGACAGCCGAATATCCCACAACGATACGATCGTCCAGTTAAGCGAGAATGGAATAGTAATCGCCTGAAACAATAGCTCGAGATAACTGGGTGCAGAATCGCTCAGGGGACTTTACGAATGAGGATTGCTTGGCCATCAACGACCGCATAGAACTGGTAGACGCCATGCTATTGGCAACAATGCCATTGCACAGACACGCACCAAGGTGGCGACAGGGATGCAGAAACCCTCGATGGCAGCGATGTCGCAAGCGGCGACAAGACCACCAGGCACCGTACCCGTAATTGGCGGCCGGCCTCTATTGTCTTCTCGTGGGCGCACCGACAAGCTACGCCGGCTGATCCCCTGAGTGTGGCTT
>JBARZW010000342.1:0-5836 GCA_049650305.1 Promineifilaceae bacterium (SeqCode) | reverse complement strand
TCGCGCCCATTTTCTCGATACCCTGGTCTGGGAGCCGGGGTATTTTTTGCCTTGTACCTGTCTGATCCTTAAGGTCAAGAGGTTCAGTGACCTCACGGCTCGATAAACTTCCTCATTTCGCCAACATAATCCGTATCTTTTCTAGCACGTTTTGAATTGGTCACTGTCTGTGGAATCCGGCAGTATAGACCCGTTCGCGACACGAAATGCCTGAACATCCTACCTAGCGGATTGTGCTCAGTTTCTACTATAATCTTTCCAAGGTTATTCACTCATACTAGATGCAGTTGTATGACATGCGCTGGCCCCTCGTTTCAGTCAGGTGATTGGGCGAGGATCAGCAAGACGAATATGTTTTCATAGGCTGAGAAAAGCAACCGTGGTGACCTAGTTGTAACCTGGATATACTCTCGTTGGTTAGCACGATAATCAGATTGACAAACCCGAATCAGGAGCAAGAAAAATTGCTCCTTATACCCAAAGGAAGGTGAAATGATGGGACGTAGACAAAGAGAACGAAGAGACGATAGGCAAGATGACCGGCGTGGCGGTGGTAGTATGAACAAGTATCAGATGCGCGAGAAGATGGTTTCGATTGGCAACGACTTTTGGATCGAGAACGCGGCCGGACAAAAGACCTTCAAGGTTGACGGCAAAGCAATGCGGGTGAGGGATACGCTCAAGTTCGAGGATGCCCACGGCAAGGAACTGTGCAAAATCCAGGAAAAAAAGGTGCGAGTGAAAGACACCATGAACATCGAAGGTCCAGGCGGAGAAACGTTGGCTACGGTAAAGAAAGCCCTCATTACGCCAGTGCGCGACCGCTGGACGATCAAGGTTGGGAATGGTCCGGATTTGGAAATCCAGGGCAACATTGTGGATCATGAATACAAGATCGAGGAAGGTCATAGCAAGGTAGCCGAGGTCTCTAAAAAATGGTTCCGGGTGCGCGATAGCTACGGTGTCGAGATTGCTCCGGGCCAAGATGACATTCTCATCCTAGCCGCCACCGTGGCCATAGACATGATGAGATGATGGCTCGATCTATCTTGGAGCTGAACAGCTTAATGGCTGATTGTTCTCACACCGTCTTTAGCGGCAAGTGAATCGCAATTTGGCTAGTCTGCTCGCGGGCGAAGAATCTAGAGTTAACAGACATCAAAAGGAGAAATGTGATGAGCAGCCAAATCGAAAATGAGAAACCAACACCAGGCTACAACAACATAATCCCAGAGCAAATCATGACGCCAGACAAGGTAGAGACCAGAGTTGGTACCCTTGAGTTCTTCGACGGGATTCCCACCAAGGAGACAGCCGCGCTGCTCTACGACAACCTCGACTATCTTCGCGGCGTGGAGACTTTTCTCAACGGCATGCCCGCAGCCTCGTTCGAAGCGATTCGGCGCGGTCAGGCATCCATCGGCGTCAAGAATTACAACCAGGTCTTAATCTTCGATCAGCTGATGGACAGCAACTCGCTGTTCCTCACCGGCAACACCGACACGGTCTACTGCTCCTCGTTCTTCGATCTCAATAAAGAGGGTCCAATGGTGATCGAGATTCCACCCGGTACAGGCCCAGGGACGGTCAATGATGCCTTCTTCCGATTTGTAATCGACACTGGCCCTCCCGGACCCGACAGGGCAAAAGGTGGCAAGTACTTGATTCTACCACCCGGCTACGAAGGTGAGGGCCCAGAAGGCTACTTCACCGCCAAGTCAACCAGCGGAGTTAACTGGATCATCCTGCGCGGCTTCCTTAAAGCCGGCAAGCCGGACTTTTCCAGCAAGTTGTTCAGAGAAGGCCTTAAGATCTATCCTCTCGCTAAGGCATCGAGCCCGCTCGCGATGGAGTTTATCAACGGATCCAAGAAGGTATTCAATACCATTCACGCCACTGACTTTAACTTCTTCGAAGAGCTCCATGCCGTTATCGATCGCGAACCGATCGATATGCTCGAGCCCCAATTGCGCGGAATCTTTGCGAGCATTGGCATACAGAAGGGTATGCCATTTGAACCGGATGATCGGATGAAGACTATCCTAACAAGAGCTGCTGAGGTGGCAAACGCGACAGCACGTACGATCTTCTGGTACGAACGCGACGAATCTGCGTTCCTTTATGAAGGCAGCAATTGGAAGAGGGGTTTTGTCGGCAAATCGTATGAGTACCTTAAGGACGAGGGCATGGGCGGTCGCAACCTGGATGCGCGAGCCCAGTTTTTCTACTTCGCGACTGTCAACACACCGGCGATTACATGGAAGTTGATTGGCAAAGGATCTCAATATGCCTGGGGTTATTTGGACGCGGAGGGTAACTATCTCGACGGTGGCAAGGCATACAGGCTGAATCTCCCCAAGGATCCTCCCGCCGAAAAATTCATGTCGGTGGTGGTATATGACTCACAGACACGCTCTGAGCTCCAGACCAGCCAACCTTACCCCAGTAAAAACAACAAACGCGACAAAATGATAACCAACCAAGATGGATCTATCGATCTCTATTTCGGACCTGAGGCGCCCACCGGCAAGGAGGCAAACTGGATCCAAACGGTTCCCGGCAAAGGTTGGTTTTCTCTCTTGCGTCTCTATAGTCCAACCGAGGCGTGGTTTGACAAGACATGGAGACCGGGCGAGATTGAGTTGGTGGCGTGAAAGAATCGTTGGACACCAAATGAACTCGCCACCATCTAAGCAATATTTGGAGATACAATATGTATTGGACACACAAATTAATACCGAACATATCTCCCATTCTTGTCATGATAGCATTAGCAGCCTTGTTGTTGGTCGCCTGCGGGGGTGACGAAACGCCCACAGCCCAACCAACGACCGTTGCCGAGGAGGTGCCCACAACTGAGCCAACGGCCGTTATCGAGGAAGCGACCACCGCGCCAACAACAGTTCCAACCGAAGAAGCGCCCACTGCTGAGCCCACGACTGAGAGCTTTGTGGCAGACCCGGCATTGATCGACATCACCTGGGAATGGGTACAGCGTACTTCTAATTCAGGCCAAGAACTCTTGATCACCGTGCCCAACCTGGAAAATTACACCCTTTTGTTTGACGCTGAGGGCGCGTTCACGACCCAATTGGACTGCAATAATGCAGCCGGCTCATACACCTCATCCAATCCTGGCAGTATTTTCATGGAATTAGGGCCTATGACCCAGGCCGCCTGCTCGCCAGATTCGCTGGCCGGCGAAATGGTGAACATGTTTGGACCGGTCCAAAACTACGTCTTCGAGGAAAATGGGCAGGTGCTCATCTTTAAGTGGGTGGCCGGTGGTCCCTGGGATTTCTTCCGCAAGGCCGGCTCGGCGCCGGTGGAACCTGATGCGGGCGAGAGTGAATCCGAAATAGATGATTTGGAACCGGCCGAGATAACGCTCGATCTGCAAGGATTAGCCCAGTCATACGAGTGGCAGACCGTCGACGCGTCGCCTATTCCGCCCGGTCCCGGCGGTCAAGGTTTTCCCCGGCACCTGGTAATGGGTTTTGACAGGGAGAATCCCTTGGAGGTTCCTTATACCGAACGGCGCATCATGTACATCTTCCCTGTGTCCCAATATACCGGTCTATACAGCGGCCAGGGCAATGAAAGCGTCGCCCAGCAAGTGGCCCGCTTGGAGGAACTTATCGCCACGGCCGCCGGCCGGCAAAGCGATCCCGAGGGCTGGATGCCCTTGTTGCCACCTCCGAGCAGTTTGATGGACCGTTGGGTGCAGTTCCTCGACCTGGACTTCAACAGCGGCCGAGGCGTTCGCTACGTGTCCGACTCGCCCTTCCGCCAAAGCATCGGCGTTTGGACCAATGATACGATGGATTATTACTACCAGGGATTAACCACCGATGGTCTCTACTATGTTTCGTTGAAGTGGCCCGTATCGACGGAGAGTCTGCCCAATACGGCTGCAGAGGCGAGCGACGAGTTGAACGCCCAGGTGTCAGATCCTGATTCTTATGCGGTTTATGTACAAGAGACGAAAGAACTGTTGAACGCTTTGCCGTCCTCGGCCTGGAATCCGGATTTAGCATGGCTCGATGCCATGGTCCAATCGCTGACGCTACCCGAATCCGCCCCAAGCCCTGCGGATGAAGAGGAGATCGAGTTACCTCCGGCGGTTGCAGGTGAGGCCACCGGCACGGTGATCGCGCCTGATGGCGTGTTCCTGCGCACTGGCCCAGGGACCGAATACCCCTACATCGGGGCTGCGCCCTTTGAGGCCTCAGGCGAGATTGTCGGCGTTAGTGAAGATGGTCAATGGTGGGCATTCATTGCCCCAAACCTACCCGATGCTCCTGACGACCGGGTATGGGCTTCGGCCACTTTCATCGAAGCGAACAACGCGGAAAATGTGCCTGTCGTCCCTGCGCCACCTTTGTCGGCTTCCCTCACCGGCGTGACCTGGCAGTGGGAATCGTTCGTTGACCCGCTCGAACAGATCACCATAGAAGATCCTTCTCGATACACAGTTACTTTCGACGAAGCGGTGGATGGGACCGGTCAGGCGGCTATCAAAGCCGATTGCAACGATGTGGCTGCGACCTATACAGTCGATGGCAGCAACATCAGCATTGTCGCCGGACCTTCGACACTGGTCGCTTGTCCAGAAGACAGCCTGGACCAGCAAATTTTGGCCAATCTGAGTCACGCCGTCATCTTCTTCTTCGAGGAGGGCGACCTGTTCCTGGATTTGATAGCCGACGGCGGGACGATGCGCTTTACGGCCGCGTCAAATTAGTTTGTAGTGCGAGAAAGGTTGGCCCAGCGAAGAATAGTGCCACCCTAGGCGTTGTTTTACAAGATATGGATTCCAGGTTGGGTGTTGAGCAATGGCATGACAATGCTGCGGCAGGAAAAGGGCGCCTGCACCTATTCAAAAGCATACGGCCGAAAATCGAATTTCCTTACCGCTTCTTATTCAACAAGCTCGTTGATCCTTATAACGGCCCAGCGCGAGGATCCTGGAGCGGGTAATCTGACCTTCGCCTCCAAATGTGCAAAAGAGTCAGGAATTGCGTCATTTTTTCTGAAGATTTCAGCTGTGCTGGTAGCTAAACTGACGCCATAAAGAAGTCTCGAAAACCCCCTCAATCGTAACGATTTAGGTCGCATCCCAATCCTGCTTTCTTACCACTAGAGGCAGTCTTCCGGAAATCGCATCCGAAAATCAAAGCCGGTTACTTGACATTGAGATGAGTTTTCGCACTGAAATTGACACCGGTTTTGATGACAGTAGAATATCGAGAAGCTATATCAATTTAGGCCGGGTTGGCTGATTTACAATAACGTAGCAAATGAGACCCAACGGTTCCTTTCAAAACCACTCTTTGTTAAAGGATTCTACCTCGAATAGAATGGCATAAACGACTCGATCCTGGTTCGTGGGGTTCACATCCGTGAAGTCAGGGGTTCCAGTCCCTACATGCCCACCTTTTCGATGCCGTGTTCTTGTGGCCGCGGCGTATTTCGTGCTAACGAAAAAGCTCAACGGCGAGCGTTGTTCAATGCCGAGATTATTCGCCCCAGGCCAACCTGCTTTTCAGGCGCCGCAATGCCCCGAGCAAAGCTCGTCCGCTGCGGCGAGAGGGTGTAAAAAGTACCTCTAACCCGAGCCCTTTTATGCAAGTAAATTGAGGGGCTGTCATCCATGAGCACTCAAGATGCAGGCATGGTAACTAGAAAAGAAAAAGTAGCTTACTCATGCGAGTGATGCCACCATCTGCTGGACACCCAGGATATTGATTGTTCTCTTGATGTTGTAGGCCAAGACACTCAAGCTCATTTCTGCACGCACTTTAGGTAGCCCACGCATGAGGAAATAGCCCTGGTC
>JBARZW010000341.1:0-4005 GCA_049650305.1 Promineifilaceae bacterium (SeqCode) | reverse complement strand
AGGTATCTTGGGTTGCCGTGAGAACCAGCCTGCGGCTGTGCGATTCTTCGATCTGGCCTCGTTGGATCCAGCGATCGGTTACCGATTCGCCCCGCCTGACCAGGTCATCGAACCGCGAACGGACGGGTCCGAGTCTTTCGCTCCGGTCCATCCAACGTATCCAAGGCGACAGGAGGGCGTCCGTCGTCTGTCCGGCTAACTTGAGGACGGCCGATCCGCGCTGGTGCACGCGAGACTCGGTTTCAAAGAGCAGTCCCAGCAGGAGGTAGCGCAGCTCTTGGGTTTCTGTAAGCGGGGGAGAAGTCCTCGTGCCAGGTTCGACGAAGACAACCGTACCGGCCTGGGTTCGCCGCGGGGTCGGAGGGACGCGCACCTCTTCTTCCCACTGTTCCAGGTGGGTTAGCAGCTCATCCCAGCCTATGACGGCGCCGCCAACCATCAGCCGGAGGATGGTGCGCATATTATCGGTCCCTTCGTCGTCAAGCTCCAGCCTCTGGAGGACATTCTCCAGGCGCTCCTCGTCGTTAGTAGTGATTGGGGTGTTGTCACCCGAGGTATCTTGCATAGGTTCGGACTCCAGAATCGACTAGATCTAGATAAGCTATGTGAGCTAGATAATAGCAAACTCTCGATTAAAGCGAAAGCGCTTAGGGAAAGAACAGCGGCGATAGCGTACAGAATCTGCGCCGGACGCTCTGACCCAGGCGGCGGCGAGGCTCCGGTGGTAGTGGGGCTGTCGGGGTTGAGCTAGCCGCATATTCAAGGGGCGATACAGGCAGGCGGGTTTAGCCTTGAAATGGTTTGTCTATTTCGCATAGACAACACAACAGTCACAGAAATCACCGGAACATCTTCGCATAGGCATAACCCATCAAGGAACATAACGGGACCCCTATATATGGATAGGTGATTTCGAGCCCAGAAAGCTGGATAAGCTCTCTGTGGCTGTTCAACCACCGATTCCACCTGTGATTGAGGAACGGTTCTTGCGAGACTTCATGATTTCGCATAGACAAGGAAGTCAGCATAACATTAACTTGCCACGAACGGCATTGTCCCTTAAAGTTGAAGCGAGTTAGTGTTGCGTTCTTGATTGAGTCCTGAAATAAGGAAATAGGGAGGAAAAATGGCTGTGGCAAAGAGGATATTTGGTGTGGTGGGGATCGTGTTTGGCGCTCTTGGCATCCTGCTGGCCATCATAGCCATCGTCGCCGTCTGGGCTGTGAACAAACCCGTAACCGATGGCGTACATGATTTACTGAATACGGCCGATGCGGCGCTTGTTACCGTCGACGATGTTCTCGTGCGAGCGGATAGTGGTCTTCAAGAGGCGCGAGGATTCGTTAGCGATGTGGCCGAGGCTATCCCAGGAACGGAGTTGGCGGGTCGTATAGATAACCTGCTTGGCCTGGTAGAGGCGGCGGCAACGGCAGCTGACAGCGCCAACACAGTCGTCGGGCTCTCTAACAAGGTCTCGAATCTGTGGCGGGATGACGATCCCAATGCCCCGGAAACAACCATCGAGAAACTGTCTACTACCTTGGATGAGCTGGCTACCAGATTGGCAGAAATTGACCAGAAAGCCAAGGATCTGCAGGAGAGGGACGTTATCGGCGAGATCGCAACTCAGATCGACGGGGAGATCGCCGGCGTGCAAGACGGCCTGAATGAGGTGTCCAGTTCAGTAGGCGAGGCCCAGGCGACTGTGGCCGATTTGCATGTCGCCATCCCGCGTTGGATTAATATCTCCTCCGTAATCTTGACCATCCTGTTTATATGGATGGGCGTGGCCCAATTCGCACTGGCGGCTTATGGTTGGCAGTGGTTCCAGGTTCCTCCTCCCGACAAGGAAATCGAACCCGCGCCTGGGCCAGCGCTGATCGTAGAGGGCGAAGCGTCGGAATCACCTCCAGAAGAACCCGCAGCAGAAACGCTGACAGAGAAAATAGAGGATGCAGACGAGACGGCCCAGAAAGAACCCGCAGAGGAGGCTTCTGAAGAGGTCGATACGACCAAGATACTGGGAGAGATCCAGGAGCATCAAGCCGATGCCGAGAAGCTAATCAAGGCACGGGGTCGGGAAAATTACGCCGCGGTGGCCGGAAACCTGGTGCAGGCCAAAGCCCTCTACGAGGGGCTAGGCCAGGTTGACGAATGGGAGGCTTACATAGCAGCCCTTAAGGAGCGCAATTCTCACTTACGGGCTTTGATGGAAGAGCTCGAGAAAGCAGGTTTGTAGAGAGCGCATCTTCCCATCGCTAATATCTAGACCTTCCGTTCTCGACACCATCGAACCCAGTTGGTGACGGCGTCAGCGACGGCGTTTGTAACGGCCACGCATTCTGGGCCATGCATTCTGCAAAAATAGTCTACGGCGGTCTGTTTTTTTACCTGCTCGATGCTAATCGAGCAGGCTGAGTTACCACAGACCGGGTTGTCAAATGGGCGAAGGTGGAACCCGCTTGGTGGGTCAAGTTCCCAAGGGCATTGTTGATTCAAGAGCCCGATTTGTTGGAGGGTGATACTCATGTCAGAATCAATGGACTCAAAAGAAAACAACGAAACCGATGATATGGAAACGAAGGAGGAAACTCCTTTAAAATCTCGGCCCAAACGAGGAATCTCGATGTTGTTTCCAGTTATCTTGATCACAGCCGGCGTCTTTCTCCTGCTGGCAACGCTCGATAAGCTGCCCGATTTGCATTGGGAAGCGGCCTTGCAAGTATGGCCACTATTGCTCATCTTTTTCGGTCTCGACATCATCGTCCGGTTGGTGCCCCATCCGTTTGGAACGATTCTCAGCCTGATTTTAGCTCTGATCGTGACCGGCATTTTCGCCTATGTACTCCTATACGCGGATGAGATTCCGATCCTAAAGGAGATTGTCGACGACTCTGCTGGTGAGATTAAGAGTGAGCATATCGCCTTCACGGCCGAAGGGGTCGATGCAGCGGACATTTCCCTGGAACTGGGTTCTCATGATGCGACCCTGTCCAGCCTCAAGGACAGCGGAAATCTTATTGAGGCGGATATCTCCTATGTGGGAGACCTCGTATTTGAATCCAGCACCACAGATGGCCTGGCAACGGTGGTGCTAGCAGAGAGTTCATCGACTGATTGGCGATATTGGATCAATCCGGTCCATTGGTTCGAATCACAGGGCGATCGCCCTTGGCAGATCGCGTTAGGTGGTACCGTCCCAATTGACCTCGATCTCGACCTTGGTTCAGGATCGGCCGATCTAGATCTCGAGGAGTTGACCCTCACTGCCCTTAACGTAGACGGCGCCTCTGGGAGCGTCGATATGGTCTTGCCGGGCGGCGATTACGATATGGCTTATGACGTGGGGAGTGGTAGTGTGACGATCACCTTGCCTGACACCGGCCGGCATGAGTTCCTACTAGAAGGTGGCTCTGGGAGTCTCGTCGTGCTGCTCCCATCGACTATTGAAGCGATGATTATAGTCGCAGACAAAGGCAGCGGAGGGCTCCGTCTTGATGAGTCACGGTTTAGCCAGATTGAAGTTGGCGAGGATGGCGAAGGTGTTTGGGTGACGGCCGGCTATGAGGATGCGAGCGATCGGGTTAGGTTGGTCCTCGACACGGGATCTGGGAGCGTCTCGGTCGACAGGCAGTAATCGCGAAATTTTTCATAAATAACTGGCAATTCTCGAAGAAACACTTGACTTTGACCATGGGGCAAGCCCTATATTCAGAGTTATGACTACGACACGACGCGGGTTGCTGCCAATTGGCGCGTCTGCCGAGGCCTCCCGGATATCGCCCAAAGCACTGCGTATTTATGATCGGAAAGGCATCATTTCTCCTGCTTACGTCGATCTGGAATCCGGTTATCGCTACTATCGAACTGATCAATTGGCCCTGGCACGTCTCGTTCGATTGTTGCGGCAGATGGAGATGCCCTTGGCGACAATTCAGCAGGTGGTGGATGCGGAGCCGGATGAGGTTGAGCAATTGGTTCGAGCCTACGCCATCAGCTATTCAG
>JBARZW010000340.1:0-19146 GCA_049650305.1 Promineifilaceae bacterium (SeqCode) | reverse complement strand
TTGGATGGTTTCGGGCGACGATCTTCCTGCCGGCCATTATCCCGGCGGCCGTCTTCGCTCTAGCCTGGCTATGGATACTGAATCCCGTTTACGGCCCCATGAATCTTGTGCTAAGCGCCGTTGGCTTAGGTGCTCCGGGATGGTTTGTCGATCCGAGTTGGGCAAAACCTGCTATTGTACTCATGTCCCTATGGCAGATCGGCGAGGTTTTATCGTCACTCTCGCTAGCCTACAAGATCTGCCAATCGATCTCGAAGATACGGCGAAGGTTGACGGCGCCGGCACATGGCAGATCTTTTGGCAGATTCTCTTGTGCCTTATTGACCCAATCCTCTGACTCCTGGCTTTTCGAGACGCTATCGTTACATTCCAAAACTCCTTTACGACCATCATGTTGACTACGGGAGGGGGACCGTATTACTCAACCTCTACCTTGCCATTGTTTATCTACGAGCAGGGCTTCGACCTGCTAGCTTTCGGAACCGCGGGCGCTGCTCTCTGGGTGATGTATGCCCTAACCGGGCTCATCGTGATATCGCTATATATTGTTGCCAGACAATGGAATATCGGGACGTCGGATGAAACCCTTGTCCTCTAGAATCAAGGGTAGATCTATCGTCCAGGTCGCCGTTGTACTGATCTTCCTCCTTCCCATACCCTGGATGGTTTTGGCGGCGTTGCGCCCTCCCGGTTCGGCGTTACCGAGGACCCTCGAGATTATTCCAACGGCAATAGACGTTGGCAATTTCAGACGGGTTTTAGACCTGGCGCCTTTTGGAAGATTTGCTTTGACTCGTTGCTGGTTGTCGCCCTGGCCGTACCTCTGACACTTCTAATTAGCTACTGGGCGGGCTTTGATATGGCCCGTCTACCTCGACGCAGCCAGCAACGCTGGCTGATATTATCGCTAGCTGTTCTGATGGTTCCAGGAATGGCCTTATGGTCATCGCGTTTTATCATCTACAGGCAACTTGGCTGGCTTGATTCGATCTGGGCTTTTATCGCACCAGCCTGGATGGGTACAAGCCCGTTTTTTATCCTCATGTTCTACCGGGCATTTCACAGGGTTCCCTCAGGAATATACGATGCCGCCCGGATTGACGGTGCGGGCGTGCTTCGTACCTGGAGCCAGGTGGCGTTACCAATCGCTCGACCAACCGCCATAGGAATGGCGCTCCAAAGCTTTGTGTTTTATTGGGGAGATTTCATAGGTCCCCTCCTGTACCTTCGCTCGGAATCGCACTATACATTACCCGGTGCCTTACAACTGCTGCAGCAGATAAATCGCTCCGACTGGCCCCTTCTTACGGCTGCTGCCGTTCTGATTGCGCTGTTCCCAATATTATTGTTATTGCTGGCGTTGCCTATTTCACTCGGATTGGTAGCGGATATGACTAGCAGAGGGATGTTCCTACTCCTCCTTAAGGTTATCAGGATTCATGTTGGGCATGTCTCCTTTCTCGCCCTGTTCCTGTTGGTAGCTGGCTGTAATGATTTTGGTGATAGCGACGCTGAGACACTAAGCTTCATGGTTTTCGGCGATCCAGCCGAACGAGCCGCGTATCTTGAACTTGTCGACGCGTTCCATCAGAGCAATCCGGACAGTAATATTCAAGTAACACACATTCCCTCTCCAAGAGACTCCCGGACACGATTGGCCACGGAGTTCGCGGCCGGTTCGCCACCGGATGTATCTTTGATGAATTACCGGCGCTATGCGAGTTTCGCGGCCAGAGAACTACTCGAACCCCTAGGGCCATACGTGGAGCAGAGTTCCGAAATCGATGTCCGAGATTTCTAGCCGTCGACGATCGATGCCTTCACCTGGCTTGGTCAGCTGATGTGTATCCCTCAGAACTTCTCCAGCCTTGTCGTGTACTACAATTCGGATCTCTTTGATAAGGCCGGTATCGACTATCCGGCCGATGGCTGGACCTGGTATCAGTTCCTGGATGCCGCCAAAACAGTGACCAAGGATTTGGATGGTGATGGTCTTGTCGACCAATTCGGACTTAGAATAGACTCTTCTCTCTTCCGGCTAGCTCCATTCGTCTGGCAAAACAAAGGCCAAGTCGTCGACAACGACTATACACCGAACCGGCTCACCTTGGACCAACTATTCTCTCTGGAGGTTCTTCAGTGGTTTGTGGATTTGAAAGTGAGCCATGGGGTAGTTCCCGATCGCATCCAAGAAGCCGCCTTCGACAGCTAGAGTCGTTTCATTTCAGGTCTGACAGCCATGTATCTGAATAGCAGACGGGAACGCCATCCTATCGAGAGATCGAGGCGTTTACTTGGGACGTCGCGCCACTCCCCTTCGGCAAAACTCGGGCCGGAATCCTGCATAGCGATGCCTACTACCTGTCTAAAACGTCGCGGATGAAGGACGCTGCCTGGAAATTTATGGAGTTCGCAAACTCTCCAGACGGGTAGACCATCATCGCCAGTAGCGGCCGTACAGTGCCATCCCTTATCTCCGTAGCGGAATCGCCTGCGTTTCTAGATCTAGATCGTTCTCCCAGCCGGGCGAGTGTGTTCCTAGATAATGCTGACTTAGTCCGGCGAGTCCCGGTTATCAGTACCTGGGAAGAGATCGAGGATATTGCAAGCCAGGAGATAGGACGAGCATTCTATGAAGATATTGGAGTAGAAGAAGCGGCGCGTCTAGCGGTTCAGCGCACCGACGAATATTTCAATATAGCCAGGTATGCCGAACAACCGTAGCCACCTCATGTTAAACCAGTGCCTGTGTTTGCCCAGCCTGTGATTTAATATATAGTCCGCACATTATGAGCACTGAGATGGTCAAGGCCTCCTTAAGCACGGATAGAGGGTGCCTCCGCGATCACAACGAGGACTTCGTCGCTTTTCACGAACCCGACGGGCCCGTGGATGAGATTAGAGACGGCCGATTATATATTGTAGCGGATGGGGTTGGTGGATCTGATTTCGGTGAAGTAGCCAGCCAATATGCGACAGAGCAGACCGTATATCATTACCTGGCAACGTCCGAGATGGCCGACTGGCGGCAGCGTTTGGTTCAGGCCATGGAGGCAGCGAACGGCGACCTCCGGCTTCTCATTGCGGAACAGGATACTGGAAACCGAATGGCGACGACCATGGTCTCCTTGGTGGTCCACAGCGAATGGGCCACTATCGCAAACGTTGGAGATAGTCGCGGATACCATTGGCGGAATGGCCAGCTAGAACAGATCACCAAAGATCACAGCTTGGTCGCCCGTCTTGTAGAAGAAGGCGCCATTACTCCCGAGGAAGCCGAGCGCCATCCCAGAAAAAACGTCATATTGCACAGTCTTGGCTCGGAGAACCGGCCAAGGATAGATGTTTTTGATGTTAAGATGGCGGTAGGTGATAGGTTAATACTTTGTTCAGACGGGCTTACACGTCACGTTTCCGACAGTGAAATAGCCGAGATTGCCGGTGCTTGTGACCCAACTGAATCGACCGAAACTCTTATCGAGTTGGCGAAAGAACGCGGTGGGGAAGACAATATCAGTGTAGGCATCATTCTCTATCAGAGGGAGTTGGCTGACAGTGATCTCGATCTTGAGGCGGAAGTCCGGTTTGCGCCAGTTAGACTGGCTGAGGCTGTTCCGGGAGTTGGGCGTCGAGGTCTCTGGATCTACACGGCCATTTTATGTGTCGTTCAGACAGTGCTCATAATCTGGACCTGGATCATTGTCAACAGTTAGCAATCATATACAACTATTATATTCATAAGGCGAGGACAGGGTGGTTGCTAGCAACGACCCTGGTTCCTCGATTTACACGCATATTTTTTGGAGATTAAGATGACTTCGAAGTTAAGAATAATCCCACTTGGGGGCCTTGGCGAAATTGGAAAGAACATGACCGTCGTCGAATATGACGAACAGATGATTATTATCGATGCCGGAATCATGTTCCCAGAGAATGATATGTTGGGTATTGATCTGATTATTCCAGATTACAACTATATCGTTGAGAGAAAGGAACAAGTTCTGGCAGTACTTATTACGCACGGACATGAAGATCACGTGGGCGCATTGGGCCACCTAATGCGGGATATCGATGCGCCAATCTATGGTACTCGTCTAACGACAGGTTTGATACGCTCGAAATTGCGCGAGGCCGGTTTGGCCAGAGCGGTCAATCTGCGAACGATAAAGGCAGGAGACGTTTTTCACGTCGGCCCTTTTACCGTTGAACCATTCCACGTCACACACAGCATTCCTGATGGCGTGGGATATGGCATCACGACACCCGTTGGTTTAATAGTCCATTCGGGCGATTACAAATTCGACCACACACCGGTCGATGGTTGGCCGCCGGATTTCGCCAAGTTGGCGGAATTCTCCCAGCGTGGTGTTTTGTGTTTACTTGCCGATAGCACGAACGCCGAGAGAGCGGGCTGGACGCCGTCAGAAGCCGTCATAACAGATGGGCTTAATGACCTCTTTCGCGAAGCAAAAGGTAGGATCATCGTAGCCACTTTCGCTTCCTTAATATCCCGAATCCAACAGGTGGCGAATGTCACCGCCGTATACGGTCGAAAACTGGCGATTACCGGTCGTTCGATGACGGAAAACTCGAAGATCGCCCGAGAACTGGGTTATCTCAAGATTCCAGACGGCTTGATTGTCGATATCAGCCAGGTTAGCAAAATGCCGCCGGATAAGGTGGCCATACTGGCTACCGGCTCACAGGGTGAGCCGACCGCAGCGATCGGGCGGCTGGCCCAAGGACGGCACGCCCGGCTCAGCATCCAAGAGGGTGATACCGTGGTTCTGTCCGCCCATCCGATTCCAGGTAATGAGGAGATGATCTATCGCATCATCAATCGCCTTCTGCAACGGGGGGCAGAAGTCTTGCATGAAGATAACGCCAATGTCCACGTCTCCGGACACGCAAGCCGGGAAGAGATGAAGTTGTTGATTAACCTCATCAAGCCGAAGTTTTTTGTTCCCGTTCATGGTGAACTACGCCATCTGAAAGCTCATGGAAAACTTGCCCAGGACATGGGTATTCCCCAAGAGAATGTCACCGTTGTTGAGAATGGGACGATGTTGGAAATCGACCAGGATTCCCTCACCATTGGCCCGCGTATACCTGGCGGTTACATTTTCGTTGACGGAAGCGGCGTAGGTGACGTCGGCCCTGCTGTGATGCGCGATCGCGAAAGGTTGGCAGATAGTGGGTTCTTCGTAGCCGTCGTTGCACTCGATAAAGGTGGAAATCTACGAGGTAAGCCGGATCTCATCTCTAGAGGTTTTGTTTATCTGGATGAATCGGGCGATTTGCTCCTGGGCGCACGGGAAACAATCAGCGAACTAGTGAGCGCGAAGGGGAGTAACCGGGCTCAACTTTCCAGACAGATCGAAAACGCCCTGTCACGATATCTCTATTCCGAGACAGGTCGCAGACCGATGGTTCACGCGGTTGTAAAATGACGATTGAATCAGTCAGCGAACTACAAGAGGCCCTCCGCAGCCAGAGATATATTGCCGATCGCGGGCTGGCGATGGCGATTTATCTCTCTCTTAAACTTAGAAGACCGCTCTTCCTGGAAGGCGAAGCAGGTGTTGGTAAAACTGAGGTAGCCAAGGTAATCGCCGGAATCTATGAAACAGATTTGATCCGACTGCAGTGCTATGAAGGCCTCGATATACACCATGCTGTCTATGAGTGGAATTACACTAGGCAGATGCTTCATATACGCTTGATGGAAGCCCAAGGCGAGCGAACTACCGAGACCGAGTTATTTGGACCAGAATACCTTTTGCGTCGTCCCCTTCTCAAGGCCATTGAAACCACCGATGATAGGCCACCTGTGCTTCTTATCGATGAAATCGACCGAAGTGATGAACAGTTTGAAGCCTATCTATTGGAAGTGCTTTCAGATTTTCAAATCACCATCCCCGAAATTGGCACGATCAAAGCCAGTCAGCCGCCTATTGTCATACTGACCTCTAACCGGACACGAGAGGTTCATGATGCCCTTAAACGACGCTGTCTATATTACTGGATTGATTACCCCTCCTTCGACAAAGAGCTCGAAATCGTCAGGGCAAAGGTACCTGAGGCTTCTGAGACGCTGGCGAGTCAAGTAACCACTTTCATTCAAGAACTCCGTCGAGCCGATCTCTACAAGCTCCCTGGTATCGCCGAAACACTGGAGTGGACGGCGGCGCTGGTCGCTTTAGATCAGGAGGTTCTGGAGCCGTCGGTCGTAGATGACACTCTGGGCGTTATCCTCAAGTATCAGGATGATATTTCTAGCATCAAAGGGAACGGTTCCCGGAATATTGTGCGTGCGATTCAGAGAAATGGATCCTGATTTAGAGGTGTTGGACGAACAGGCGGGATCGGGGCGGTTGCTGGATAACCTTGTGCTTTTCGGTAGGCTTCTTCGCGATATGGGCCTTGATATCAGCAGCAGCCGTATGATTACGGTCGTCCAGGCCTTGGAACACGTGAACATCGGCCATAAGCATGATTTCTACAATGCTCTAGGATGTCTCTTGATTCGCAGACAGGAGGAGATCCTCCTGTTTGATCAGGCTTTCGCTCTTTTCTGGAAAAAACCCGGCTCGGCACCTCTAGCTTTGAACTTCCCTCGGAACGACAGATCCGCAACTCGCAAGAGACCGTCCTCCGTCGTCTCTCCGAAAAGTCCTGTGAGGGCAGACTCTCTGTCCGAGAGTCAGGCTGATAAGAAGGAAGATACTCTCGAAGCCCAGGCGACGAAGACCTACAGCCAGAAAGAGCTTTTGCGTCACAAAGATTTCGCAGAAATGGAAGCTGAGGAAGTAGGGGCAGTTGTTCAGCGTCTAGCAGACCTTATCTGGCGTCTGGGTTTTCGGAAAACGAGGAGAAAACAACCAGGCTGGGGCCTCGTTCTCGATTTTCGCCGGAGCTTGAGGAATAGCCTAAGATACGGGGGAGAATTGCTTGTCTGGTCTCGCAAGAGGCCAAAGCTAAAGCCGCGATCACTGGTAATCATCGCTGATATCAGCGGTTCAATGGAACAGTACACGCGCATGCTTCTACACTTCGCCTACTTTGTTGCAAGGGGATATGACCGTTCGGTGGAGGTTTTCGTATTTAGCACCAGGCTCACACGAATAACGAGGCAACTCCGGAATCGATCCGTAGGTGAAGCTATGCGGGAAGTGGGCGAAGGTGTCCCTGACTGGTCAGGCGGCACCAGAATGGGCGAGGCGATTAAGGACTTTAACTACATCTGGGCAAGGCGATTGTTGACCCGGGGAGCCGTGGTTTTGATGATAAGTGACGGATGGGATCGAGGTGATCCAGAGCTTCTGCAGAGAGAGATGGCCCGTTTGCAGCGAAGCTGCCACCGTCTTATCTGGCTCAATCCCTTACTAGGTTCTCCTCATTATGAACCGCTGACGCGCGGAATGCAGGCAGCCCTGCCTTCCATAGACGATTTCATGCCTATCCACAACTTGGCAAGCCTGGAAGATTTAGCCAATCATCTCGCCCTACTAGACGATCGCCCACCGTTGAGCCAGAACCGGTTTAAGCGCCGCTTCCGCCATACTTCAAGTGGCGTATGGACCAAGAAAATCAACAATGCGTGACATTATCCAAGATGTTGATAGCTGGCTTGAAGAAGGCAAACCGTTGGCGCTGGCAACTGTCATCGAGACGTGGGGTTCCGCACCTCGCGGTGTTGGGGCCAAGATGTTCATCACTTCGTCCGGTAGAATCAGCGGATCAGTTAGCGGTGGTTGCGTCGAAGGGGCCGTACTTGAAACCGGTCTCGCGGTTCTGAACTCAGGACAGCCAGAGCTTCTTCACTTTGGTGTCTCCGACGATGTGGCTTGGGATGTGGGTTTGGCTTGTGGTGGGACTATTGAAGTTTTCGTCGAGAAAGTGGATCCTGTCATGGAAAAATTCATCCATGATCTTTCCGGCGCCAACCAGCCGTTCGCGATAGCTACAGTCATAGGCGGACCGAATCATTGGCTGGGGAATAAGATCGTCGCCCAGCGCGGGGGAAGAATATTCGGCAAGGTTGACAACGCATTAGAAGGATCATTAGCGGCCGTTGCCCGATCTGGACTGGCCTGGGGTGAATCCCAGCGTCTCCGTCTCGACCTCCCGGACATGAAGGAGAACCCTGTTGAGGTATTCGTCGAGGTGATCCATCCCACTCCCACCCTTGTGATGGTCGGAGGAGTTCACATCGCGATCGTCCTCACAAGTATCGCCAAGACCCTTGGTTACCAGACTATTGTCATCGATCCTCGCAAGGCCTTCGGTAACCAGGAAAGGTTCGCCCATGTCGATAGACTAATCCAAGCCTGGCCTAATGATGCGTTCAAGGAAATTGAGCTCACCCCGTCCACGGCCATCGCTATCTTGACCCATGATCCAAAGATCGATGATCCGGCGTTACTAAACGTCCTTGCCAGTCCCGCTTTTTATGTCGGCGCGTTGGGAAGTCGGAAAACCCACGCTTCCAGGCGAAGACGGCTTGTCGACGCAGGTCTGTCCGATGAGCGAATCAATCGGATCAATGCTCCTATAGGCATTGATATCGGCGCCTCGTCCCCCGAGGAAATAGCTGTTTCGATTATGGCTGAGATAGTTGCCGCAAGGCATGTTTCTTAATCAGTGTCGCCTTTCGCCACTTTCGGACTGAATTAATAAGATATAGCGAGTCATAATCTTCCAGCTCATCAAGGGTGATCACTTGCTCTACCATGACACCCGCCCCAAGAATTGACTTGCGGAACGTGCCCGGAAGTAGCCCGCATCCAATAGGTGGTGTGAATAGCCCACCCTTGGATTCGAAAACGATGTTGGCCGTCGTGGTCTCGGTGATCTCGCCCTTTTCGTTCCATAGCAGGACATCATCACAATCGCTGCGGTCTCGCAGGGCGTTCTCGTATACTTGTCTATGAGTGGTCTTATGGTAGAGGAAGACATCGTCGCGGCGGATGGGGTTGGTAGCAAGAGCAAGACGCACCGCTTTTGGGAATTCTGCAGAGCTCCACTCGATATCCAGCTCTCCCAACCGGTTTACTGTAAGGCGTATCTTCAATGCTCGTTGCGGGAATGAAGCTACATTTCTCTCCAATTCTTTCCGGATTTCGTCTATCTCAAGCGCGAATCCGAAATATTCGCCCGAGTCGGCCAGGCGTTCTAGATGATCTTCAAATAGAAAATACCCTTCGCTGGGAGTCCACAATATTGATTCTAATAGCTTGAACTCCGGTCTGCGCTCGGTTAAGACGCGTGCTTTCGCCTGGCACTCCTGAAACTCATCCTTCGTGGATGAATCCCAAACAATGCCCCCTCCCACGCCATACTCTGCTTCACCCTTTGGCTTGTTCACGACCACAGTGCGAATGGCGACGTTGAATTGAGCGTAGCGTCCAGGGGCGAAGTAGCCGATGCATCCCGTGTAAACACCCCTTGGCGATGACTCCAGGTCGGCGATGATGTTCATGGTACTCACCTTGGGAGCACCAGTTATTGAAGCACAAGGAAACAGGGCGGTAAGGATCTCCGGTATCGACGCCGTTGTCCGCGATCGAACCTCTGAGGTCATTTGCCAAACGGTAGGGTAACGTTCGATGTCGAATAATTGGGATACGTGAACGCTCCCTAACTGGCTTACACGGCCCATGTCGTTTCGAATCATGTCGACGATCATCACGTTCTCGGCGCGATTCTTCTCCGATTTACGAAGCCATTCCGAATGCACCTTGTCCTCGGCCAGAGTTCGACCCCGTCCGGCCGTTCCCTTCATCGGACGAGAGACCAATTCTTCTCCATTTAGTTCGAAGAAGAGTTCGGGGGATGTAGAACAGATCGCCAGGGGGCCGGTGTCGATGAAGACCGCGTACTGGGCCTCCTGCGCCCGTATTAGATCCACGAACAAACCCCAAGGTTCGCCTGTGAAGTCGCTCGTCAACCTAAGTGTATAGTTAACCTGGTATGTTCGACCGGCCGCGATCAGATCCTTTATGCGATCTATTGCCTGTCTATACTCCGAACCAGAGACGGTGGGCAGCCATTTCCCGAGTTCGTATGGTGACGCCTGCCTTGGCATGACCACTACTTCGGGTTGATGGTAAAGGCCGAACCACATCAATGGCGATGATCCCGGACTCTGGACCTTAAAGGCTGTATCGAACGCCGGTGAAGCCTCGTAGCCGATAAATCCGGCCGCGTACAAACCGCGCTCGTTTACTGCCTTGTCGATCTTCTCCAGGCTGGGCAAGATGTCATCGACCGATTGTACTGAGATGATATCTTCGGCATCTCCAAATTGAAGCCAGCGACTACCTTGTTTATCCTGGATTACAACCTGATGTTCCATACTCGAATCTTACTAATCGGAGTAGATGCCGACCTCAAGTAAACGAAGGACGAGATAGCCATATTTCGACCGATACTTCGAGGAGCTATCCGCTGACTTCCCCGATTCTCTTTCCACGACCAAGGGCAACCGATCTCTGGTAAGCGGCCCATATTCCACGCGAGATCACTGTCCGAAGGCCTCCCTTTTCCATGTGATAGAGTGCTTCGGCCGTTGTGCCACCGGGAGATGTTACCTGATTACGTAGCTCTGCCACATGCTTGCCTGAGCTCTCAGCATAGTCGACGGAACCTCTCATCGTTTGAAAGACCAATTGAGTCGCGATGCGGCGAGAAAAACCCATATGGACCCCGGCATCTATCATCGCTTCCATAAGTAAGAAGACGTACGCCGGACCAGTCCCACTAAGTGCGGTCGCCATATCGAGATAATCCTCATCATCGACATATATCTCCTGCCCCAGTGAAGATAGTATCATCTGCGCCTGCTGATTTCGCCTTTCTCCGACTTCGGGCGTGGACGTCCAAACTGTGATGCCCTCTCCGATCTGGGCAGGTGTGTTTGGCATGGCACGAACGACAGCTGAGTGGTTTAAGCCGTCGACGATTTGACTTATCGGCGTTCCGGCAAGGATAGAGATAACAAGGTCTTGCCGGCGCAAATGGCCCCGAACATCGGGTAATATCTCTTTAAGCACTTGTGGTTTAACAGATAGAATAATGACATGCCCTTCTTCGGCGGCGGTCTTATTCATAGTCGTAACCTTTACACCATGCTTCTTGTGTAATTTCTCACCTCTTCCCGGTCGCGGTCCGGCGGCGATGATCTGTTCCGGAACCACGATTTCCTGGGAGATGAGGCCACGAATCATAGACTCCGCCATTGTACCGCTGCCAATAAAGCTAATGGTAGTTTCAGTAAACATATAATCTATCTTCCTTTCGTTTTATCGTGCGTAACCCGCTGTTCTCTCGCGCTCAAGCCAAAAAACGCTCTCTTCTGAGGGCAACCTCGGATAGACGGTCCATGTCGACTGTGACCCCTAGTCCGGGTCCCGCAGGAACCTCTATGGTACTATCCTCAGGATTCAGCACAAAATCGGGTTTGGCGATATCGCTAACGTAATAACGCTCTGTGGCCGAGATATCGCCGGGCATGGTAAATCCTGGGAGCGCTGCCAGGGCTAATTGAGCTGCCCGACCTATCCCTGTCTCCAACATTCCTCCGCACCATACTGGCATTCCGGCCTCGAAACAGATATCGTGAACGTGGCGCGCCTCGGTCCAACCGCCCACCCTGGCGGGTTTAATGTTGATGATATCGCAGGCGCCGATTGCGATCGCATAACGGGCATGATTGGCCGAATGGATACTCTCATCCAAGCATAATGGCGTCGTAATCATTGGTCTAAGGTGACTGTGATCAAAGATGTCGTCGTGATCAAGAGGTTGCTCCAGCATGAGTAAATCGAGTTCGTCCATGGCCTGGAAAATGGGTGCATCTTCCAAGGAATAGGCTGAATTAGCATCGAGCATGATTCGCGTATCGCTGAAGGATTGTCTCGCAGCACGGGCAAGTCCTAGGTCAAAGCCCGGTCGTATTTTCAGCTTGATCCGCCGGTAGCCTTTTCCAAGGTAATCCTCAATAATCGCAAGCGTCTTATCGATCGATGGCTGAATACCGATGCTGACGCCAACCTCGACACGTTCTCGGGCTGGGATTTGATAGGGTCCGGCGAGCTTCTTAGCAAGGGAAAGACCATCGCGTTTGGCGGTTATATCCCAGGCAGCGGCGTCCAGGCTTGCCTTTGCCAGTGGATGTCCCCTTACGAACCTCAGCCACCCTGACATATCCTCCGGCTCACCAATATCGCGACCTAGGACAGCAGGGATCAAGAAGTCGGTCAAGACATGCCAGGCCGTTGTCACCGTTTCATAGCTATAGCCGGGGGCTACTGTTGCAACGCACTCGCCCCACCCTATGTAGTCACCACTGTGTAGGGATAGGATAAGACATTGGCGTTCCTCCTCCCGGCCGAAACTGGTTACGAAGGGTGTGACCAATCTCTGGCTAATATGATGAAGATCGATCCTTTCAATGACCACAGATTATGAACCGTTCCTGTTATTTAAGAGATCACCCTATCGACACTCACAATTATCGACGATTTATCCGCTCGCCAGCGTAAGAATATAGTAGCTGCGGGGTAGTCCGCGCTCATCCATGTTGCGTACGAAGTCCGTCACCAAGTACTGCCGTTCGAAATAATGACCAAATATCAAACGAAGATGCTCCCGCCACCGTTTAGAAAGCGGCATGTCCACTGCCTTCACATGCTGTATGTCATCTGGAATCTCTACAATGGTCAGGCTGTTGTCCAACTGGAGAAACCCATCTGGGGGAACGGGAAGATCTTTATCATTTCGGTCACATTCGTTCACGATGACAGCTTGACCGCCAAGGTATTGATCAAGCCTCAGCGGTCCTCGATTCTGAGATACTCGGCTCTTCACCCGGTTGCTGGTCACCCACCACTCAACAAAAAATCGGTCGCTAGGCATCCCGATGTTAATGCCACCCATTTCCCCATAATAATCATGGAGATATCTGTGGCAGACCACGCCTAGCTTGTGGATATTCAGGTATCCGTTCAGGCTCTCCAGCGGGTCATAAGTCCAGGTGACTAAGCGCACACCGATCCTCAGAGCAAACTCTCTCTGGGCCATCTTTAGACGATATCCTATGCCAGCACGCTGGTATTCGGGAAGAACCCCCATAATCAGCGAGTAAATAATTAGCCGGGCCGACGCGACTTGATCTACACGCTCATCCAAACCCTCCAACGTTCCAAGCAATCCGAATACGAAGCCGACCAACTTGCGTCCATCGAAAGCGCCAAGGAGACAGGCTCCGTTTTTCTGCATGGCATGAAACAGCCATCCGGGAATAATATCCAGGTCATCAATATTCCAGGTCAATCTCTGGATGTCTTCGATTTGCTTTACGTCTTCGATATTGGTAACCGGCTGAATATCAATGGATTTCTTATTCATGGAAAAATCCGAATACTCCTAGGGTGTATTCAACGGTATCTCGAATTCAGTCCAGCGGGCAAGAGGTTGGATTGTTCTAACTGTTGTTGAGATCAGTTGCAGGTGTGCAATTGCCTGCGCCGCAGCGGTCTTCAAATTCTACCAGAGGTCAAATAAGAGCGCGACACCCTTGCAAAGGAACGCCGATTTTTTCTAACCAAATCTTTAGCCTTGGATTCTCTACCCAACATATAGTCGCCAGTAAGGATACGCATGGTGATCTAGCTATCGATGAGAAATATCAGCAGGGGATTTTAGCATACGTTCCCAGGGGCGTCGCTGGAAGACTATTGCTGTCATCTCTACTCACGGCTAACAAGTTAGAGTAAACTAGAAGGTGGTTGACGAATCGCAATTGCAGCAATAGTCGCTTCAAGTCAATTCCCATTTGTGTAGAACTCTATCAATTTATAAGAATGTATATTACTGATCCCGTCTGGTTCCAGCCATTCGAGCTATGCCAAGCCCAAGCAGGTTCGCCCCAGGCCAGGGGAGGTTGGTAATCACCTATGACGCAGAATTCGAAGGTGGCCGAACAACTCCGAGCCCAGATAGAAGCGGCTGCTTGTCAAGAGTATTCTTTCGAAGCTGCTGAATTGAAGATCGCTGCGTCGTTATTGGAGCAGGGTAAATTCACTGGACATCTTGATGAGCGGGAACTAACAAGCATCATCCGAAACGTCGTATACAACCGTTTCGCCAACCAACGCATCGGCGGCCGAGATATTGAGCTAATGCATAATATCCCCGCCATTGACGTCACAATTTCCGGCGAGAACGTGAACGTCAGCTTTCTGGTACATATACACAAACCGATCGTCGCCTTTCTCAGATTTCGCTATGTTCTTATGAACGATCCTTTCTCTGAACCAAAACGAATCCAGCTCAAACGAGGATCTTTGTCTATCAGAAAGGACACACGACGCTTTGACCTAAAAGCCAGGGCGGCATTGGCGGCCATTGACGTTGAAAGCATCGCCCGCAATGAGTTAACTGACCTGGCGGTAATCCTCAGGAGCACTCTGTCAGACCAGATGAATGGATATGGGATCTCTGGAGAGATTTCAGAGATTCGGTTGGGAATCGGTGACAATTGTCTAGAGGTTTATCTGGAAGGGGATTGTCGTCTGGTCAAACCTCCGGCCGTGACCATGTGACCTGAAACTCCCTTGATTGCTCAAGGAGTGCACGGGCTCTCGCGATATTGGCTGCTCTAGTATTGCCCCTGAATTCCTCGCCGACTTTGCCGTCAGGGATTTGAAATCCAGTTATAGATCTCGTTTCCCCAGATAATCATCATGATCCCCGCAATCGCCAGGAATGGACCATAGGCGAAGTAGCCGCGAAGTTTCATCCTTCCACTTATCAAGGTTATTATCGCCCAAAGACCTGCCAAAAATATACCCAAGATCAGGGCGAAAAATACGCGTTGTAGACCAAGCATAGCCCCCATTGTCATCGAAAGTGTAACGTCTCCGAATCCCAAGGCCCCCGGTCCAAATAAACGCTGTCCAAGAAAAAAGAGAATCAGGAAAAACAGAAAACCAGCCACAGCCCCGGTCACAGCCAGCAGCGGGTTATTGTCAGTAAGCGGCACGCTGGCTATCAAGGCGCAAATCGTCGTGGTGAGCGTCACAGCATGCAATATCAACCGGTGTTCCACATCAATGACGATTACGAGGATCAATACACTAACATAAGCGGAATAAATCACGAGGTCGACAACCGGGTCAATGAATAGCGGTAGGACGGCAAACAACAGGCCTGTCCCCATTTCAACGAAGATCGCCCGATTACGGGTCGGTAATTCACACTCTGGACATTTTCCCCCCAGAAGTCGCCTTGATAGAGCTAACCAACGTGCTGGGCGATATACATAGCCGCAACGAGGGCAATGAGGGATCCGAGGCCGCTCATGGGCCGGAAGATCATCCGCAAGAACATTGATTAATCCCCCGACCAGAATGCCAATTAAGAGAAAAACGCCAAACACTATCATCGTCATTCGCCTAGTACATCCAAAACATCAGCAACGAGGTCGTATCGGCCGAAGACGGGAATCAAATATACACCTTGAACCAGCGGTTTCAACTCTTCGACCATCTCTCGCGCTATCGCCACGCCTTCACTTTGGGGGTCACTGGCCGACGACATCCTGTCTCGCAGGCTGGCGGAAATCGTGATTCCTGGCACCTCGTTGTGCAAAAACGATGCGTTGCCTCGGTTGAAGAGGGGTTGGATACCAGCCACTATCGGCAGGATTGGTTCGGCGTACAGCGCCCTGTAAGTGGCGATGAAGCTCTTAGCCACCTCGACATCGAATACAGGCTGAGTCAGGGCAAAATCCGCGCCATGCCTAATCTTCTTTCGTAATAATCTCATCTCATTGTGAGGTTCAACCGATTCTAGATTCAGAGCGCAACCGACCGTAAAACTGGTCGGCTGATCGATCGCTTGTTCCGCCTGGTCTAGACCGCTGTTTAGCTTATGCTTTATCAAGTGGATCAAGCCGGTGGGAACAATATCGTACTCATCCATGGCTTCTGGGTAATCGCCGATATTGGTTGGATCTCCCATGATGACAAATAGGTTCCGAATACCCAGAGCGTGGGCTGCCAGAAGATCACCCTGGATCCTCAGAAGGTTCCGTCCGCGTGTTGGAAAGTGGAGAACAGCTTCTAATCCTACATGTTTCTGAACAAGATGAGCCGCCGCCCAGGCGCTCATTCGCAATCGAGCCAAAGGGCTGTCGGCAACATCAATAAAATTCGCTCCAGCTTCCTTGAGCATATTTGCACCGACCAATAGCCGCTGGGCAGCTATTCCGCGAGGTGGACTCATCTCTACTGTCACAACGAAGCGGCCGGATTCGAGATACTGTTTTAGCAGGGTCGGCTCATCGGCTGCCGCCACGGATGGTCGAGGGCGAAGTGTTCTTGCTACACTTGGCGAAGTCTCGCCAAATTTCTCAGGGTCGTCAATCGCCTCGCGCATAGCTGCGATATGTTCAGCCGTCGTCCCGCAACAACCGCCGACAAGCGAGGCACCCGCATCGACAAAGGCGCGTGCAAATTGGGCGAAATAATCTGGCGTAGCAGGATAGAGGACCCGCCCCCCTTCAAGTTGTTGTGGCCAACCTGCATTTGGGGCAGCGATTAGGGGCATTTCCGGCGCGGCGTCACGCATAATCGATAGAAGCCTGAGTACTTGTACAGGACCGCTGCTGCAGTTTACGCCGATGGCATCCACGTCCAGCTTCGACATTTGGACAGCTATACCAGCTGGCGTGTCGCCAAGAATCGTTCTATCGTCGCGGGTGAAGGTCATCATCGCGATGAGAGGAATTTCAGGTGAGTGCGCCCTTACGGCCGAGATAGCCGCGCCAAGTTCCTTGAGGTCAGGCATCGTCTCCAGGATAATCAGGTCGACCCCTTGTTCCTCCTTGCTGGAACCTGAAGGGGCTAGCAGGGCGCCGACTTGCTCCCGGAAAGCGGCTTCAGCCTCGACAGTCTTTACTCTCCCCAGGGGAGCTAGACGGACCCCAAGCGGCCCGATTGAACCGGCAAGCAATACAGGTTTGGAGGAGCTCGCTATCACTTGCCTGGCCACCAAAACGGCCGCCCGGTTCAACTCACCGACCTCATTTTCAAGTCCATGCTGAGCGAGCTTAAACCGGTTGGCACCGAAACTATTGGTCTCGATAATATCGGCGCCGGCGTTGATATATCCATGGTGAATATCGGCCACGATGGCGGGATTATCCCGGTTTAGAGCATCGAAGCATCGATCGATGGCTACTCCTCGCCCGTGCAACACCGTGCCCATGGCGCCGTCGAGCAGAAGCGGTCTTTCGGCCAATAACCTTTTAAATGCGAAACGATCCATCGAACACTGCTGCCTAATAAGGCTGGCACCTCGAGCAGCTTTGGTTTTCCACGCGCTCGAGAACTAGCCGTTCGCCGAAATTCGAATCAGCTTGCCGGAATGGCTTTGTATCCGGCGGAGGAAAATTCCAACCTATTCACTGTAAAACAGATCTCGCAGGAGGGGCGCTATGAGTTCATTGATAGGAATCAGAACGCTCGCACCCATCTCAGTACGATAGCTGGTGACGTAATTGTGGTCTAAAACTTCGTTCCGGATGTTCTCGTTGGGGATCTCTGCCGCCGCCCTTCCCAAACTAACAACATCATTGAGACTAAGATCCGTACGGAAACTCTGGCTCAACTGTTGGAACAGGGATGGAGCCTGATCGATCATTCCGGCGATGCCTAATCCCAATACCTTGTCTCTCGTGGCCATAACGACCTGCTGCTGGCGGCGAGCCCGGTTGAAATCATTATCCTGGTGCCTGGTTCTGGCATACTTTAGCGCTGTCGTACCATCGAAGTGCTGCAGCCCGGCAGCGATATAAAGGGGATCATAGCCATAGTTCATGTCCGGGAAGGTTGGATCGTAAATCTCGATCGGTACGTTAACGTCGATTCCGCCGATGGCATCGATTCCTTGGGTCACTGCGTTGAAATCTACCATGACGTAATGATGAACTGGAACGCCAAGATTGTATTCCACAGTCTGTTTTGCCAATTCCGCCCCACCTGCCGGATTATTCCCAGCGGAACCGTAGACAAAAGCTGTGTTGATCCGGTCTCGACCAATGCCAGGAATGATCACATACAAATCCCGCGGAATTGATAGGATTGATGCCGTTAAGAGCTCGGTGTCTATGGACATGAGCATCATCGTGTCGGTACGCGAGATAAAGGGCTCCCCTGGACGGCGATCAATACCCATCATGAGGATGTTTACCCGCTCTGAATTCGCCAATATTTCGCTGGTTGGAATCGGTGTGGGCAGTGCTTGCCCATCTGGAATAGTTGGAATCGGGACTATACCGGCCTGGGGCAAAGGCTGCAGATTCAGTTCGCTGACCTGCTCGGCCGCTTCCGCAAGCGGATTCAAAGGTCGGTCCAGAAAGGCCTGTATCGATATATAGATTAATATGGATACGATGATTCCGGTGATGATGAATACTAGGCCTACGATCAAACTCAACCAACGAGGCAGTACAGGTTTCGTTTGCTGCAACGTATACTCCTATGAAATAATTGACATTATTATCAGGTTATCTGATCGAGAATTAATACATGAATCCTGTCTATGATTTTGACGAGACATCTACCCTGTAAGTTCCAACTGTGAAGCATTAGGTGATAGATAAGTATGCTGCGATGTCGGCTAATAGGCGCCAAACCGCAACGGTTCTATTAACGGCGAATTATCAAATTCTCCTAGACTTCATGCGGAGCACAATCCACGGATTATAACCTCCTCCTTAGGTTCGGGTAGCATACAAAGCCATTGTTTGCCTGACGACATACCGACTTCTCTAAGACTGCTAAGGAATAAAAGTGACTAATTTGATAAAAATTAGCAACTTCGATTATAATCCTCAGAATCGTTGCGTCTATACTTTCTGTTTGTAGGTAGGTGTGATTACCCAACTGTTCCGTCATTTCGTATATGATGATAAGGAAGGAAGGCGCGCGGTACTAGCACATTCACCCGTGCACGGGCAGAATACTTGAATACTCCTCAGGACGAGGTATATGTCATTCGATCGATTTGGCCGCAATATTAACTACCTGCGTATATCGCTAACCGATAAGTGCAATCTCCGCTGCGTCTACTGTATGC
>JBARZW010000339.1:0-1993 GCA_049650305.1 Promineifilaceae bacterium (SeqCode) | reverse complement strand
CCCGGAGTATGGCCACCAGGTCATACTGGCCGGCAACGGAATGTACCTCGGAGATCCCCTCCATGCCGGCCAATTCGCCGGCTACCTCGTTGATTTTCCCTCGTTCGGTGTTCAGTAAAACAACGGCGCTAACCATGTGCGATCTCCTTTTAATAGTGGACGGCGGACAGCTATGTAAGACGCTCGCGAAGCGGTCGCCGCGCGATGCAGGCATTCGCACTGCGATATTGACGGCCGGTAATTAACCGCGGACGGCGGCTAACGCCTGATGGCGCCGACTTCGGGCGACGAGCTTTCAGACAAAATCGGATCAATCTGTGTGCATGCTTGAAAGTGTGAATTACAGTACAGAGTAGATCGCTTCTTAGTAAAGTGAATTAAGGACCTTTGCCCGTTGTTCGGAGCTAATCCGTCTCTTGGCTTCGTAAATCGCCAGCACCTCTCCGAGTGTCATGGCCCTAGATAAAGTGTATCCGCGGGACTTAAGCATTTCGCGGCCGCCTTGTTCCCTATCCAGGAGAACCACCGCCTCGGTGACGATTAGTCCGGCCGATGTGAGCATCTTAATCCCTTGCAGCAGGCTGTCTCCAGAGGTGATGAGGTCATCTACCATCACCGCTCTTTGCCCTGCCTCCCACTTTCCCTCTATCTGCTTCCCGGTTCCATATCCCTTGGTCGTCGGGCGGGCGTAGACGAGAGGTACGTTCATCTCCAGGCTGATCGCCGTGCCGATGGGCAGGCCCGCCAGCGGAGTCGCCGCCAGCAGATCAAACGTCATTTTCTTCAGGAGGGTTCTATAGGCGGTCGCGGCCTGACGCAAGGCCTCGGGAAATGAAGCCAGGAGGCGTAAGTCTATATAGATGGGAGAGGTCCGGCCGCTATGTAGAGAGAATTCACCAAAGCGCACCGCCCCGATGTCAAATAAAGTCAGGGCAAGTGACACAAGTTCATCGCTCAGTCGGACGTTTTCTTCTTCCATACTATCGGGGCTCGAATAATTCGCGCTCGATCAATCATGACACAAAAAGAGTGTCCGATCAAACGCTGCGTGAAGATGGCGACGCGCTAGGGAAAAGAGCCGGCTATAGTTTTTGCCGCGCGCTGTATCCCAAACTCCCCTCATATTTCATTGCTGATGCTGCCCCCGCGGATCACCCATACGAACCTTTTACGGTCAGCAGTTACCTCATCAAGATGAGAGGTGGGCTTGTGACCAGGTAATTCTCGAATTTGCCAACCGGAACGTTACTCATGAGATTGGCCACAAGCTCATCCTTCTTATAGCCCCGGGTGGTGAGATAATTCAAGGCTGCCCTATTAATATCGGGCACCTCCAAACCGAAGTGCCGGCTGCCCCTTGATGCGGCACTGTTTTCGGCCTGGGCGAGTACGGCCGGGTAATCACCGCTATCGAGAAGGGCAAAGGGCCCATTTCTATGACCCAGGTATCCGTATCCGACGGCCTGGTTGTCTCGATAATACAGATACCACTGACGGTCGGTCAGCAACCAACTGTGATCCGCCTCTCGCCTGTGGCCTATCAAGGCCTTATCCAAGTAACCGAGGATTTCCAGGTGTTCGGGTGAAGCCTCGATGGGGACGGTTACCAGATCCGTGTCCACTGCTACCGCATCGGACTCGCGCCATAAGTAATGGAGTGAGAAACGAGGCCTGAGGCCAGCCCCACGGTAGAGAGCTTGGGCTCGAAGGTCGGGGGAGGAGATGATTATCCGGTGATCTCAATTGGTGTTCAGAAAGGCGCGGGACAGCAGCCCCTTCCCGATCCCGGCCGAATGCCCGGCCAGCCAAACGATCACTTTCGGTGAAATCTCCCACCATAGCCATATTGACCAGTGATCCCTTCGTTCCTATACTGTTAATATCCGTCATGGCGCGTGAGCATTGCTCCGACTTCGTGCACGTTTGCCCTATCTTGGCGTTCACAACTGAGCCACACGTGTCTGAAAAATTAAGCTTCGCCCGATTCTGCCTT
>JBARZW010000338.1:0-28554 GCA_049650305.1 Promineifilaceae bacterium (SeqCode) | reverse complement strand
CGTGACGCCAACTGTCCTTTCCCGGGTGGTCGATATCAAATCCAGCATGATAGTGATGCTTGACAGTAGCAACTCGATAACCGCGTTTCTTGAGCTCGGCGATTAGTTTCTCAAGGAGTGTGGTTTTCCCAGATTTCGATTTGCCGATTGCGGTGATTATTGGAATTGACATTATTACCTGTTTAAAGGTAGGCGGCGATAAGGATCACGGTGGGCTACAACCAGTCAATGAAGGGTTGAAGCTTGCCGCGTTGCGTATGTCGGTTCTTCCATTAGTATCGTGGCTTCCTCATAAATACGATGCCCGGATCTATTTACCAGATGGAGCCACGCAGAGAAGAAACATTCCATATCAGCCCTGCAGACGCGTCTATGCGTGGATCTGGTATTTGGGAAGAATGGGTAGATCAAGTCCTTCGACAGAGTACAGGTTGTCTAATTGGAGAGCGTTAATCGCCTTGGATCATGGATAAGAACTCTGGGTCGTCGTGAAGAGTTGCCAAATCAGGATCATCAGTCGCCCATTTACTAAGGACTGGGTAAAATTTGAGTCCCTGGCCGATATTTATCAAGGCTTTGTCTCTCTGCCCGGTGACGGCGTAGTGACAGCCTAAATTGTATAGAACGGTTCCACGCAATTCATCAGAGACTGACAGTCTCGTCTGATGCTTGGCAGCCTGTTCCTGGATCTGATTGGCATAGGCCATATCACCCTGTTGAGCGTATAAGACTGCGACGTGTTGCAGGGCGTGGTAATAGTTGGAAAAAGCAACAGCTCGCCAGAGCGGACGGCCGTTCAGCCATTCGAAGCGCTCCGGATCATTGAGATCGTCTTCGCTTAACCGCCGGAGGCTATTAACCATTTCTTCCTGAGTCCGGTCCACCAGTGCCTCGATTTCGTCCCAGGTTGATTCCTTGTATTGCTCCCAAATCTTAGCGTTGGTCTGGTTGAAATCTGCTTCGTTTTGGGCAGGCGCCCTGTTCTCCGGATCGGCCAGGTCTGCGGCCATCATGGAATCCCAATGAGCTACATGGGCCATCGTGTCTTTTGGCGACCAGTCGTCGACTTTACTCACGGCCGAGCGAGCGTCATCGTTCATCGATGCAAAATATCGCTTCTGTTCGCTGAAGCTATCCGTGACAAGCTCAACAAGGACGTCTCCTTTCTTTTCCATTCTAAGCCTCCCTTTTAAGCAGAACCATCACTAGATAACTATGCCAAACAGTATACAGTCTTTCTTAAGAGCCGACCGGGATCGCTGTCTTGGTCCCGTTTAACCGGCGTTCACACATTCACCATACCCGATCTACGCTTGTTATTACAGAGTCGGGTTGCGTACAATATGGCCATTAACGCTCCTCTGAACCTTTGGGTGCTGTCGCCGTCGTTCCGGACGATTTTACGAGTTCTTATCGCTCTCGGCGCTTATCGTGGAAAGCGTTCTATTCATGAAATTCTCCAGGGGAAAAGGTTATTGCCTTGCTTGCCTGCGGAAGCTACCTGCAATATTCTTTCAAAACGTAAGTCGTACGCCGGAATGCGTGGCACAGTTAAGGTTTCGAAGGTGCAATTGATTGCCAATGGTTCAGCAAAATAGCATGAAAAACCATTTAGGGATGAGTAGGGGATCTTGGGAGGTCCAATATGTTTGAATTGCCAGAATGCATCACTTTGGCCGGGCAGATGAATGAGACCATCAAGGGGAAGAGAATCATAAGCGGCAACCTCGGCAACAGCCCGCACAAGTTCGTCTGGTATAACAGGAGCGAAGATGAATTTGCCCAGTTAATCGAGGGGAAGTCTATTGGTGATTCCTACGTCAGGGGCAGATGGCTCTTTGTGCCGATCGATCCTGGTTGTATTCTAGTGGTTGGCGAATGCGGGGGGAAGGTGCTATATCACGAACCCGGTGAAAAAGCGCCGAAGAAATACCATCTTCATATCTCCTTCGATGATAGTTCATTACTCACCATAACCACCCAGATGTGGGGTGCTATGGAACTCTACGAGAGGGGAGAGGAGTTGAATAGAGAATACATCAAGGGTATGAAGACGACGCCTGCGGAGCCGGAGTTTTCTTTTGACTACTTCAACAATCTGAATGATGCGCTGATAGCGGGAAAGAAGCGCAGCGCGAAAAGTTTGCTTACTCAAGAGCAGATCATCCCAGGTCTCGGAAACGCGATCGCCCAAGACATCCTATTCAGAGCAAAGCTCCATCCCAAGCATCCTATCGCCGATCTTGATGGTAGTCAGCGGCAGGAGTTGTACAGAGCCATCGTGGACACGGTCCAGGATGTGATCGAGAAAGGCGGCCGGTACGATGAATACGATCTTTTCGGCGAGAGAGGGGGCTACGTACGCATCATGGATAAGCATGCGGCTGGGCAACCCTGCCCCAACTGTGGGAGCACGGTGGAGAAGATTCAATACCTCGGAGGTGCGTGTTACCTGTGCCCGACCTGCCAGGTTTGAAGATACGATTCGTCTGACAACACCGTTCGAAACTGACTAGCTGACGGGTCCTTTGTCTGGGAAGGGGAGCGACAAGGAGGCAGCAAGGCGTTTTAGTTCTTTACGAAAGTCCCATTGCGAAGCTCTGTCAGGGCCTGCTGAATCTCTTCCCGAGTATTCATCACGAAAGGTCCATATGGAAAGATGGGCTCTTTGAAAGGTCCGCCGGCCATGATCATAAATCGGGCCTGGGCGTTCTCTGACGCCCGAATCTTGAGTCGATTACCGTCGTCGAAGACGGCCATGCTTACAGCGGTGACGATATCTCCCTGATCGTTCTCGTCAAGGCCGAATTGCCCTTCACCGTCAAAGAGATAGGCGACGGCCGAATGGCCTTGCGGAACTGGTAACTCGATCTCCGCACCGGGGTCGAGAGTTATCTCCATGTATAGAGGTTCGGCGGCGATTTCGGTTACCGGCCCTTTGGCGCCCCCGAATTCTCCGGCGACGACACGCACCTTTGCGCCATGATGCTCAACAGATGGGATGCTGGAGGCGTCGACTTCCTGGTATCGGGGCTGGCTCATTTTCTGCGCGGCCGGCAGATTCACCCACAACTGGAAACCGTCGATCCGGCCGCTAGGCCCGCGTCGAGGCATTTCTTCGTGCATAATGCCGCTGCCGCTGGTCATCCACTGCACATCGCCTGGTCCAATGAAGCCAACATTTCCCAGGCTGTCGCGGTGGCGCACTTTGCCTTCGAGAATATAGGTGACTGTTTCGATGCCACGATGGGGGTGGGTCGGGAAGCCGACAATCGGACCCTCAAGGGGATCGTTAAAGGCGAAATGATCGAACAACAAGAACGGGTCGAAAAGGTTCGATGCGTCAGGTCCGAATGAGCGGCGCAGTAGTACACCGGCACCTTCGATTACGTATTGAGGATCGATTATCTGTTTGATTCTTCGGTAAGTTTTCGTCATTTTCCGGTTTCTTTTCTTGTGCAAGGGTATCAAATCTAATGTATCAATATTATGATAGAAAACCCATAAATCAAGTCGGGGGCGAGATCTTGCTTAAGCCAGCTTTTATCAAGAGAAACATTTGCTCTCCATCTCTGGGTGGGAGTCATACCGCCCACATGATTCCGAGTTCACCAAGACCTCCCTTGTACGGATGAGAAAACGACGGCAGTGATAATAGTCACAAGGATATGGAACATCCTGGTAAAGGAATATGTATTTTTTTTGCCAACCGATTCTCTTTATTAGTACAATGGTCATGGTACGATGGTCACATCAAGTGAGAGATTGATACAGACAGGAGGTCATGGATAAATGTTATTCCTTACGCGTGAAGATGGACAGGGACAGCTTGAGTACGCATTACTCCTGGTGCTCATTGCCGTGGGTTTAGTCGTTCTGTTAGCGTTCGTAGGTCAATTCATCATTAGCACATATGCATGGATTACAGCTCAGATCTCGAACTTGTGAATTTCATTAATAGAAAATGATTTTTTCGGACTGTTTGTCCAACATAAGCCCCGCTTTTCGGGGCTTTTTTTTTGCCATCATCAAGTTTAACTCTTCGTTTGACCCCGAGATACCGATCCAGCTAAATATCCTACGTATAGGGGAAGCCACGATTATTACCGGCAAAGACCAGCTAGCTAGATCCGAAACTGATCAACACTCAATTGTGGGCGATCCGATTGAATTGAAGGACAGGGCTCGTTCTCGACAGCAAGGCACTCAGGTTGTCTCCCTATCACCAGCGATCGGGATGAACTTCTAAAGCCTCACCGCGCAGGCTAAAGATCGGATTGGTCGACGAGCAGATTTCTGAATGCTTCTTCAATCCAGGCGACCTGTTCCACCAGCGGATCCCTTAGTTTTGGATCCATTTTCAATGAGGCGAGCCATTCGCGACACTGGGTGGCCTGATCGTGCATGCTGGCCACGGTGTCGTCGCCATCATAGGCTTTTTTAATGTCCGTCGCGTACTGCTGGTAAATCATGTAGGGCATCGTTTCACCTGCCAAATAGAGGGGATCTCTATATAAATTGTTTCAAGATCTTGCCAGAGAGGAATACATCATCCTCATAGCACCATATCCAGCTTTCCTGCAGACGGATTGAGCGGAATAGTGGATGGCCGGTCTGCTCGTAATGCTGTTTCATGTGTTTGTTCTTGGAGGTATCACAACAGCCAACATAGCCGCAGATGAGGCACATTCTAAGGGCAGGCCAGACGTCTCCGGCCGCCGCACATTCGTTGCAGACCTCTGTGGTAGGTTCAGTGACTTTGATAAGGTCCAGATGACCACATGACAAAGCTGCCACCTGTCCGGTATAGATCAGCTTCAAGAGGAATTCGGGAATTGAAACAGGGTACTTCATCGGTCTGTTCATGTCCTCTGGAGGAGGAACCATGTCGATCGACCTGAGAGTGGCCATGACATCGGGCAGGGACAGATCCACCCAGCTGAAGGCGAATTTACCGTTTCTGATCCGGCTGGTTACGGATGACGTCCAGGTCGCATGCTTACCCGATCCGGGAGCCCCCCACAACTCGTTTTTTTGGGTACCGCTCAAGGTCAATGTGAACGAGAGCGTCTCCCCTCCATCGTTGAAGTTGTCGACTGCGATTTTCATATCGGGAAAAGCAGCGACGAGATCTCCGGCAAGTTGGTGTAGAACTTCGGGCGCCGTCTCCTCCCCAGGCGCTGGTTTATAATTAAAAAACGAAGGGGATATGGTCTCATCAATGATGGCTAGGTCGCCCTGGTTGAATCCGGCGACAAAGCGTTGAACAAGGGCTTTATGTTCCTCGATTGGCATTCTTAATCTCTCCTGACTGTTGCATGGGTTTGAATGGCTACCACCTTGCATTATACCCAGGCTCCCAATCTTCGCCATTAATTGAGAGTAGATGGGATCGAGTGGCAAATCTCTTCATTATTGACGTCGCCGATCTTGATACCTGCGCTCTAATGGGTCCTCAATATTGGGTCAGGCTGATAATGCTGTCCTTGAAGGCACCCATGCAGATTTCTCCCCAGGCGGATGTAATAATGGTCCTGCCCATTGGAAGGATAGCGGGTTTTCAAGGCAGGTATGCGGCGTACAGCGACAAGGAAAGATGGATACCATGGATTATGACAGTTATCGAGAGGCATTTTTCGTCCAGCCACCGCCGGAACCCCGGTACAAATATAATGGTATGTTCGGAATCACCCTTTTAATGGAGGAGTATGAGAGCGCGCTTTCCTTCTATAGCAGCGTATTGGACCCTGCGGCTTACGTTGAAGGCGATAGTACGCGTGGTTGGATAATCGGTGACTTCTGGCTGACTCTTCTGCCTGCATCGAGCGGCAATCCACAGAACTCGGAGATCGCGGCTTCGCCAAATGGCGAACCCGTCCTGGCCATGGATTCCTTCGAAAAAGCCCGCCGACTGCACGAGGCTTTCATGGACGCCGGTGGGGAGGGCGAAGAGCCAGCCGACGAGCTTATGTACGAACCAGCGAGGCTCTATCCTGCATCGGATCCCTTTGGCACGAATATCCTGATAGTCGCCCGGCTTTAGCCACATACTGCCGTGGTTTAATCCGACTTGAACATCTTGGATTTGCCGCGTCTGGGCGTATCGACGGGCAAGGCGCTTTCCCGCTCGAACCAGTCTTCCTCAATCGAGCCATGGTAATCGACCCAGGCTTGGGGGGCATCCTTGCTTTCTGCGCCATGGGGCGTATGACGCTCTCGGACCCGGCATAACAGGGGGGTGTTGACTGCTTCGCCGGCGACGATAACCTGTCCCTTAGTTAGCGACGGGAGTTCTCGCAGCAGGTCCCGGCCGACACTCTCAATGCTTTCGGCGACGCGGCTCTGGTCGACAGGATTGACGATGCGTAGCAAGAACTGGGTGTTGCATTGGGAGAGAATGTCAGAGTCAAGTTTTCCCGGTCGCTGGCTGATCAGCCCGATACCGATGCCGAACTTGCGGCCTTCGGCCAGGATTCGCTTGAGGATTTTGGTGCTGACCACGTCGACGCCAGCCGGGCCGAAATGGTGGGCTTCTTCTAGAAGGATAAAGGCCGGGTAGGGCAGGTGATGCTCGTCTCCGGCTGAGGCCAGGCCTTTTTCGGTTTGGGTTCGAGCCATGAACAATCTTCTGAGCAAGGTCGCCACCATGACTTGCTGTTCTCTCTCATCGATTTCGTTAATCTGAAGCACACTGCAACGACCGGGACGGAATAGCTCTCCAAGATCCAAGTGCTTGAAGTCGTCGAAGACAACTGAATGTTGAAAGATCCTATCTAGTCGCCATATCAGGGCGTCGGCCGTACCCGCGAAGCGATCGTTTCCGTCTTCCTCGTCGGCGCCCTCTCCTATCTGCCGGATACGAATCTCGAGCTCTGCCAGCGTCCAGTTTTCCAGGTTTCCCCGTTCCTGTTGGCTATTACGCCGCACATCTCTAAAAGCCCTCCCCAGGACGTAAGCCATGCGTTCCGATAGATCTGGAAGAAGGTAGTACAGATCGCTCTCAGCGAGGGCTCCAATGCGAACGTTGACCTCCCCGGGTTTGAAGATCTTTACCTCGGGACGATAAACCTCCTCCAGAAACGCCTGGTCGTTCATCATCTCTACCAGGGTGTCGTACTCTCCATGGGGGTCGACGATGAGGATGGCGGCTCGATTAGCGGGTTTCATCAGCTCCTCGACGAGGACTGATGACAGATAGCTCTTTCCCGCACCGGTATTGGCGATGACGGCAAGATGGGTGCTCGTGATCGCGGACAGGTCAAGGACGACCGGCACATGACCGGCCTCACGGGTCAGAAGTGATCCGATATGGGCGGAACCGATTTCTCCGAAGCGCCTTTTTGTTAGTACCCGGCTCAACTCCTCGTCAGAACCGAGGTGAATCGGGCGTCCTTCGTGTGGCGGAATTCGGGGATTGATGAAGTCGCCAAGACGTTCGTCGTAATAACCCAATACCGTGGCGGTCAGCTCAAAAAGCTCATGTTCCGCTTGTTTGTAGCCGACCATCTCGGCTACCTTGCCCGGCTCTATCGATGGGTCTGAAGCGAAGGCATCCGGAAAAAGCCTCAGAGGACGCCGTTCGACAACCCGGCCGAAAATGGTCCGCGGCAGGCCGTCTACCTCAGCATCATAGGTGATAAATTCCCCGATTCTCAGCGAGTGGTCACTGTCGGGCGAGACGAACGTGAATTCGTGGGGAGATTCACCCGGCCCCTTGGTGCGACCAATGGGCCGCTTTTCCTCGCTCATTGCAGACCTCCATGGGGAGAAACTTGGGATTTCCAGATCAGGTCCGATTGCAGGACAGACAGCATCGCCGTATTGGAAGGAAACAATTCGATGAGACGATCGATCACCTGTCTGAGTAAATAGGGAGACAATGGCGAACCTTGGGCGAGAAGAAGTGAAGCGTATGACAGGTTTAGCCCTGGATCTCCCGCATGAAATGCACGCGTTTCGTCATCGGACATTTTGTAGACAAGCGTGTCGCTGTTTACCGTAACGGGCGGAATGCCCTGGAGGACGTCTCCCGTTTCCTTCATGGTACCGACGGCTGCAATGCCGACGAGGGTTAGCTTCTCGTTCAAGTAATCCGGAGAGAATATGGCCAGGTCAACCTCGGATGACAGGCGCGGACCTAAACGGCCGAAATCTGGATTCAGGAGAACGGTATCGTAGATGAGGCCGACCAGAGACCCTCCTTCATTCATGGGAATGGAGACGAAGGTGCTGAACGCGTAATCGACCGGTTTTGGTGGATCTGCGATTTCGCCTACCGTGTATATCTGGCAGACGTAGTCCGTGTGCGAGTTCGATTTGACGATCTTACCGATTGGTGACATTCAATAGACTCCTCAGACGCTAACTTTCGATATCCACGATAACTATAGGCTCGAAGCTTGCCACCCTCAAACCCGTCTTCTGCGTTTGCTCGTCGCTTTTCGACTGAATCGCAACGGATAACCTTGCTGTTCCGCGAACTTCTGGAAGAGTGCGAAGAATCGCTCCCGGTCCTGCATCGAAATTACAGCCGCTGCGTCGGCTGTTTCGAGCGAATACGGATAGCCATTGCCAACGATCACCTCGGCTCGAACGATATCCAGCATCTTCGAATGTTGTTTAGATTCGTAGATCCAGCGTGGAAACTCAATCCTGGCCGGGCGGTTTTCGCCAGTAGTCTTTAGATAGGTGAAACAGACTTGATCGTAGTACTTTTCGATTACCTGGTCATTTCGGGCGCAAATCATTATTTGGCTGCGTTCACCCCATTTCATCTTCCTTCTCAGGAGACCCGCATCGCTGACCCGGCCTTGGTACGTCGCGCTACTAATGTGCCCTGTCATCTCAACCAAGTCGTTGGCATAGGATGTGTCTACATAGGCGACTACTGGAATGCGAGTCTTAACCGAGGTGTTGATAAGTTCCAAAACAGCGTCGATATAGCGGCGCTGTCGCCCGGGACGCATATGCTGAACGAAGGAGATTATGAAAGAACCATCGAAGAAACACACAGGTTTCGGTTCATGGCCGGCTCGTTCCTTCATGTAATTTACAAGCTTCTCCGCCTCCATTTCGAACCTTCTTAAATTCACTTTCCAGTCGGGCATTCCCTCGTCCGCCGCGACATCTTCAGAGAGCTCAGCGGGCGCCAATACTTCGATCGCCAAGTCTTTTTCATACATGCTGTCTTCCCGGTGCTGATTCTCGAACCAGGCGATCTGAACCACGCCTACTGGTATGGACAGATCAATGCTGGGTACGATCTGCGAGCCGTCTACGGCTATGGTAGGCACGTCTTTCAAAATACTCCTTCCCCAGTCCCTGGCATCCTGGTGATGTGACCAGCTATGTCCGAAGGGGACGATGAGGTCTCTGTATTGGTCATGTTCGGCTGTCGGATGGGCGCCTGGGGAGGGAATAGTTGAGAGACGATCATCAACCTCCTCCAGGGAGAGCGATCTGAGCACTTGTAGCGCTTCGTCAAATAGTCGCTCGTGGTCCTGTCGTTTCAAAAGGGCATCGCCGAACAAATCTCGTTTAGCCTCCAGAGCGGCGATAGTTTTTGCGGGATCCAACATCAGGCAACCTCCACATGGCTAGATCCATTTTCTTTACTTACCCGTATCACGTGGTGGGTTTCACGCTCAAATGTGTCATCATGACTGATTACGAAGAGCTGATTAAAACCCCTGATCTTGGTGATCTGTTGGGCCAGGTTTTCACGCCGCGCATCGTCAAGGTGCGCCGTTGGTTCGTCGAAAAAGGCGATGCGAACGCCGGACATCTCTCGAAGCAGAGCCAATCTTACGGCAAGGGCAGCTGCCATCTGCTCGCCACCAGATAGCTGGCGAAAATCACGTTTTTCACCCTTATGTTCCAAGGTAATCCCGTAGTCTAATTCCCAGCTCAGCCCAGTTGAATGATCGGCCATAATATCACCGTACATACGATTCGCTTGCTCTGAAATGACGCCAACAAGGCGTCTCGTGATCAAGGGGCCGGCTTCTCTTATCGTGTTCCGCAGATAGGAGACGGCGGAAAGCAAACCATCTAGTTCTTCGATTTGACTCTGTGTCAGGTCAAGCTGATGTTTCACTTCAATCAGAGCCACAATCTCCACATCCACTTTGACGAGCTGACTATCGTAGCCTCGATGCCGCTCATTCAATTCGGCGTTCTGGGCTATCAGTGAAGCATGTTGAGTTACGCTCTCTTCATGCTTGATCGGGTCGTAGGATGCCTGTTCTCGTTCTAGATCGGAGTTCGCGGCAACGTGTTCAGTCTGGGCGATTTGTTTTTCCTGGACCAGGGATTCCACACTTTCTTTTCGTTCTGAGAATTTCTCGGCTGTTTGAATATTGCTCAGGTACCTTTCGTGATGCGTCCTGTTGCTTTCTATAGTTTGGTTCTGTTCTGTAAGAGCGAGGTCAAGGCCGGCGAACTGATCAAGTTCTACCTGTATGGCCTTTTCCGCATCTATGATCAGAATCTGCTTTTTCTCCGCTTCTTCGAGCGCCTCTAGAAGGCGGGGCTGTTCTTCAACTCTCGCGGAGAGAAGCGCAATTTCTTGTTTTGGGTCGTCCAGATCCTCAAGTTTTGTTCTCAGTGAATCCCGCCGCTGAGGAGCATCGGTCAGTTCGTTGATCGTCTCGCGAACCTGGGTGATGGTCAATTCTCTTTTTTCGATCTCATCCTCTATCTCCTTGACTCTTTCAGTAGTGGCGAGCGAGGCAAGCCTTTCCTGGAAAACGCGGATTTGTTTCTCTGTCTCCTTTCGTTCGTTCTCGAGCTTCTCTCGCCGTTGCTTCAACTGGACGATTTCATCGCTGTACTTATCCAGCTGCTCGTTTATCAATTCAACCTCACGAGGGGCGTTGGCCAATTGTTCAGTCTCGGCCCTCCACTTGGCGACCTTGCCTGTTTTCTCAGCTAATTCCTCGGCGATCTCCGCCTTTCTACCAGGCACCGGCAGGCGGCTCAGTTGATGCTCAATGGACTCAATACGCCCTTCTGATGACGTGACGATCTGGTGGGCATCCTGTCTCTGATCAGCGATAACCACCATTCTCTGAGCCAAGGTGGCTAGCTCAGCTTCATAACCTCTCGTCACATCTGTGACGTGCTCGGGTGTTAATGGTTGCTGGCATACGGGACATTCGGCTTCATCCGCCCTCTTCAGAGTCTCGATTTTCTCTTTTAGACCTTCTTGTGAGTTGGTGATCTGAGCTACAGTGGCTTGTAATGATGCCAAAACCTGTTCATTTTCGCTCAGTGACGACCGCGAGTTGCCTAACTCGTCCTCTAAAACGGTCCTGAGCTCCAGTTGGTCATCGATATCTCTTCTCCTAATCTGTAGCTCCTGCAATTCAGCTTCCGCTTCGGAGAGTTGTTGGTTGGCATGTTCATGCGCCGCCAACTGGACGCTCGCTCGCTCAGACCTTTGTCTATAGTCATCTTGATCGGCCATTATTTGGGACGTTTTTTCGTCAACTTGCCCGATTTCCTCCAGACAGTTCTGGTGGATGGCTTCCATATCGGAAATCCTCAAGGTAAGTTGCATGCGTACATCGAGTTCCTCTTGAACTCGAACTAGATTCGTCTGCAGGCGTTCCATGACCGCTCTTTCATCGGCAAACCTAGCCCTTGATTCCTCCAGACGCGTGATCTGAACCTCAATAGCTCTTAATTGAATCTCTGCTTGGACCTGCTCCGCCGCCAGGGGTTCCAGTTCGGCAATCCTCAGGCGTGAATCTTGGATTGCTGCCAACGATCGCTTGTTGTGGTCGATCCTTTGTTCGATTAGGGCGCGCTCCCGCTCGATCTCGCTTGCCTTCAGTACCAAGCCGTCGCGTTCTGTTCGCCGCATCTCCAGGTCTGAGAGCCGGCCTTGTGCCTCTTCAAAATCCGAATAGCCTAGCCGGGAAGATTCGACAACAATCAGAGCTCTCTTTGCTTCCTCGAGCTCGCTGGCAGCGACATCAATACGCTGGTCGATTCCTCGGGTTCTCTCACCAATCTGTTTTAGCAAGCCGCTGAGCTCACCGATCCGGTAGTCGAGATCGTCGTATTTCTTCTTCTTGGCAGTGATGAAAACAAGTTCTTCAGATGCTGCTTGCAGTTCACTACTGACAGCGGCTAATTGCTTGGTAAGATCGATTTGTTCTTCTTCGAGTTCGGGCAATCTTCCAAGGCGAGTTCGAAACCTGGTAGCCTCAACCTCCTTGATGCCTCTGGAATTCTCAAGGTAGCGAATCGAATCGCGCAGTTTTTCCCAAACAGCTTCGTATTCATCCACCTGTAATAGAGGATCGAATTTGCTTTTTCTGACGCCAGGTGTTTCCAGGAAGGTTGTAGCCAACATACCTTGGGGAATACCTACCGCATCCGTGAATAATGTTTTTAGGTCGGTTGTGGGGGACACACCCAAGTGATCCTTGAGCCAATCGATGACGTCGATTTTACCGCTGGCGACGCGTTTCTTGGTTAAGGGATCGTTGATGTAGGGAGGTCCTCCACCAAGGGGACGTACGACTTGGTATTCCCGCTCGTCAAGTACGTCGATGAAGGTAACGGCGACATGACCCTGCTTGCAACCCTCGCGTCTGAACTGACTCTGGTTCCGGTAAATCAGAGCATCAAAAAGGGCAAATCCTATGGCCTGTAATATGGTGGATTTGCCAGCACCGTTCGGACCACATATGGCATTTACCCCCTGGGTAAATGTAACTATTTCCAGGTCACCGTAGCTCTTCACGTTTTGCAGTTCGACCTTGGATATCCACATCGATGTCACTCCTCTTCAGTGACGGCGTCTTTGACCGTGTCTTCTAGCTCAACCAACCACTTTGAAACCCGTGCGATAATCAGTTCGGGAGGGCTGCCGGTGAGGACTTCCTTTTTGATCTCGCTCAGAAGTGTGCTCACATGATCGGCGTGCCGGTTAAACCGGTGATCGCGCATCACCAGTTCCTTGAAAATGGCCTTCTCGAGCTCCGATCGTGACCCGTGTTCGAGATGAGGCATATCGAAGCCTAAGGGGCGGGACACGTTTCGAACCCGGGCAGGTATGGTTGGAGACAGGATCTCGTCGGCCGTTTGCCTTATCCTGTCTATATCCAGCTCCGCGTATTCGAAGTCGATCACTCCCGAGAGGCTTATCTCTATCACCGGGGACAGATCGCTGGATTTGAACGAATCGGACTCAATCTCCAGCTGCATTCTCAGTGCCCCGAGCAGCTCATCAAACCGCTTGTATTCATCCACGGCGAAATCGAAGCGGTAGAAGGAACGGTGCGGGTGTCTGATATGCCTTGCTCGATGGTTGGACTGATCTGGGTCTCCGAGGGACACGTGATAATAGCCGCCGCGCCAGAGACGCTCATCCATGCCACATATCTCTAGAGAGCCAGGGTTATAGACCCAGTCGTCCCGCTCAAATGGTTTGTGAAGATGACCAAGAGCTATGTAATCGACATGTCCTTTGAGGTCTGCGAGTTCGTTTTGGGTTAAGCCACCTGTGATTCGGGGCATTTCCCCACTGATGCCGGCATGTAGCATCAATATCGTGAAAGTGATCGCCGGATCGGGCAGTCGACTGAGTGCGTCTGATAAATCATCCAGTATGGCATGGATGCCCGATCCGAGATAAGGGACGCCAATAACGCGAACGCCCTTGATATCAATGTACGCTCCATCAAAGCCGTCCCAAGGAGAAAGCTCAATCCCGTCCTCGCCGAACACGGGGCTGAGCAAAGCTAGGTAACCCCTCTCTGACAGAAAGTCCAGCCAGGAAAAAGTATCTTTGTAGCGGGCTCGATCATGGTTGCCGGCAATGGCAACGACCTGAATGTCAGCCTTCCGAAGCATATCCAGAGCACCGACAGCCTGCAGTAGTGTCGAAGGATCTATAGCCGCCTTGTGAAAGAGGTCACCGGCGATGATCGCAAAATCAACTTCACGCTCTATCGCATATTCAGCGGTCTTAATGAAAGAACGACCGAAATCGTCAAAACGCGTGGCGCTTCCATATTGTTGGAAGCCGAGATGGATATCGGCTACGTGCAAGAATGTTACGGTCATGGCTTCCCTTCTCCAGAGCCGTCGATTGGTTAAGAGTAATTATTGCCGTTTGATGGTTAATGAAGTCCGGGCGCGTGAGGCTGCATCTATCTAGATTATAGTTCAAGGTTTCGCAATAGTGCAGCCGTTCATTGGCTCAAGTACCGATATTCCCTACACGGGTATTCCAGTAGTCCTGTCAGCTGACTGCCCAGAGTTAACTATACTGAGAATTGGCAGTAGGTAAATTGCTGTCTTGGTCACCTGTGAAACTGTCAGTAGCCTGGCTAGATCCGCAGAACGGTGCGCTTTACGGACCGATCAGTATCAGAAAATACTGGGTCGTGTGGAAGGAGGTTGCGGATGATCTCAGCTGAGTTGATCCAACGTTATCCGTTCTTCGCATGTCTGACCCGTGATCAGATTCTCACTTTGGCCAGAATGGGAGAAGAACTCGCGACGGTCCAGACCAGTGTGGTCGCTTTCGACTGTGATGAGCTCAATGAGATCTTCCAGCACGATCGTGAGTATGGTTACCTGATTCTTCAGAAGGTTGCGGGAGTATTACGACAGCGTCTCAGGGATATGCGCATTCAATCCCTGGCGTTTTCTCCGCCTATCGCCTAAGCGCCCCATAGTTCAATGCTATCCGCTCACAGTTGGATCGTCGACTGAGTTTAATCACTGCAGCCCCAAATAAATAGTCAAACGTCCTGGATCTTGATCAAAAGAGACTTCTACCAAGCGGGTGATCTCAATCACTCAATTCGAGTGACAAACAACACTTCGGTGTCGCTGAAGTCTTGTGTTATGATCGCGTATAGTTAATTTCTATCAAGGTTGCGAGAACGTCATAGCCCAGCTTATAGTTCTATTCCAGCCTTAGACCCTGCCTTGTGACCTGAGAGATACAACAGGATCCCTTGCTAGTTCATCTCAGCCGGTAGCACTTCGAGATCTGGGAATAGATGGCTCGATCACTGCGTGACACTTTTCTCCAGAATCAGACTGAGTTACTGAATGTACTGCGTCTGATTCTTTGGGTTATCCCTGCCCTCATGGCGATATTGGGGATAGCTTATGTGCTGGTCGAGAACTCGCGCCATGCGAACGATCCGGGATGGCCTTGGATAACCCTTTTCGGCCTGGTCATATTGGCCGTTATCGGTCCGGCGCTGTCGTGGATCTGTCTACGCTGGGCTCTCAGAGTTGCCGAGGCATACCTGGCCTCTCAGGAACAACTTACCCAGCGCGCTGAGGAGCTTGTTACTCTGAACGCATTGTCAGTAGCTTCCAGCAGGTCACTCGATCTCGGCAGGACGATTTCCACGATTCTTGAACAGTCGATGGAGGCGGTTGACGCATCTGCGGGAATGGTATTCATTCAAGATAACGGACAGCCAGGGCTTCGACTGGAAGCACACCGGGGCATATCGATCATTATGGCTGAGAAGGAAGCCAGACTGGCTCCTGGACATTGTCTCTGTGGTCAGGCTGTCAAATATCGAAAGGTGTTATTGGCCGCGGATGTGGGCGATGATCCTCGTTGTACCTCTGATATCTGTATCTGCGAAGGCTTCCGCTCGGTTGCTTGTGCGCCACTTGAGGTTAAAGGGAAAATTGTGGGTTTACTGCAGTTGGCAAGTCCGGAAATCGGCCACTTTTCCAGCGAGCAACGAGACTTTTTAACGACCGTCGCTTCGCAGGCAAGCGTCTCCATTGAGAACGCTCAGCTGTACGACACGGTTCGGACTTTCAACGTAGAACTGGAGCAAAAGGTGAATCGCAGGACAAAGGAGCTTGAGATGGTGCAGTGGGCATTAGCTGAGAAGGCGCGCCAACTGCAGCTGCTGCTGAGCCAATCTTATCAAATTCAAGAAGAAACCCAGGCGCGCATCGCTCATGATATGCATGATGGCGTAACACAAATGATCATCGGTGCGCTCTATGAAACCCAAGCGGCCCGAGAAGCACTACCTGATGACGGGATCCGGGCAACTGAGAATCTCTCCAACGCCCAACTGCTACTCACTGAGGCGGACACGGAGATACGTCGCGTAATCTACGATTTGCATCCGCCGGTTTTGGATATGATGGGCCTCGTGATTGCCTTGAAGCGATTCGCCGTTACTTTTCAGACTGCATTCGATATCGGTTGTCAAATTCTTGTAGAAGATCATCCAAGACGACTTCCAAAGAAGACAGAAATATCGATCTACCGGATTATTCAGGCTGCGATGCAAAATGTAGCCTCCCATGCCCAAGCAAGCCGGGTAAAGGTGTTGTTCAATTTTGGCAGAGAGAGGATGCAGGTCATTATCGACGACGACGGAGTTGGCTTCGATCCGGAGGCAACCTTGGCTACCCCAGGCGATCACTTAGGACTCGTCGGGATGAAAGAGAGAGCGGAAGGCTTGGGAGCAACATTAGCGGTGGAATCCGAAATCGGGATCGGTACCCGGATCGTGCTGATTCTCCAGCCGCCTCAATATAATGAACCAGATCCAGAGGCTCGAAGGATCGAGGTCAAGTGAGGCGCTTTCGTGGCAACATCTGAGTACGATCGACCGATTCGTGTGCTTGTCGTTGACGACCATCCAGTTGTCCGCCAAGGATTGCGCAGCCTGCTGTCCGGTCACTTAGATATCTCAGTTGTGGGTGAGGCTGAGGACGGGGCCGAGGTACTTCCGCACCTTGCCCGGAACGAGACTGACATCGTATTGCTCGACATCAAGATGAAAGACCAGAATGGAATAGAGATCGCCCGGCGTATTCGCCAATCTTTTCCCGCTGTTAAGGTCATCATACTCACCACTTATGATGACGACGACTATGTGCAACAGGCGCTTGAAGCGGGAGTCCATGGATTTTTATTGAAAAGCGTCTCTCACGAGACCCTGCCAGACGCAATTCGGGCTGTCATGCGTGGGGAGAAACTACTCAGCCCCACTTTGGTTAGCCCCGTCATCTCGAACTATCAGAAGTTAGCTCAAGAACAAGCACGACAAGAGGCCGGCCTATCTTCTGTAGATCTTCAACTATTGCAGGAAATTGCCTCTGGAGCCAGCACCCGGGAGCTCGCTGACCGGTTCTACTGGAGCGAGGCGACGGTAAAGCGCAAGGTCCAGGAAATCCTTGAGAAGCTTGGCGCCTCGAACCGGACACACGCCATCGCCGAAGCAATCCGCCGAGGTTGGATCTAACCTACCCTAACTCAAAACTTTTGCTGAATCAGATATTCAAGGCTGGTGACCGAGATCGAGATGTGATGCAAACCTCCACGCTCTGGATAAGCGGACAGAGCACGATCGATACTGCCGGAAGATGACCGACCTTGGAGATCCGATATAAACAAACTCAACCCGCAAGCAGGCGGCCTGAACGGATTGACACCTTTGGTTCATGAATTGAGCTAAACGTGAATGGTCAGCTGGTAGCAGCAGGCGCTATGATTTAGACAGGCGCTATCTCAGTGTCTGTCTTTTTGTTGTCAAGTAGACGGAGGTCGGCTATGACATTCCGGCAGCAGATTGAAGGGCTCAGTGGGCAGAATACCAATCTGTGCTACCAGTGTAGTAAATGCTCGGCGGGGTGCCCGATGGCGGAGTGGATGGATCTCAAGCCGGCCCAGCTGATGCACAGCATTAGCCTAGACCGTGAAGATCGTGTGCTCAACAGCACGGCTATCTGGCTTTGTGTTGGCTGCGAGACTTGCACATCCCGCTGTCCCCAGAAGGTAGAACCGGCTGCGGTCATGACGGCCGCTCGCGTTCTGGCTACTCAAAAAGGTGTCACTCCAAGCGTTAAAGAAGTCAGCATCTATTACCGGGGATTTGTGGACAATATGCGTTTGAACGGCAAAATCCATGATGCCTCAGTAGCAGGCATTACCCAGCTTCTTACCGGGCAATTGAGAAAAAACCTGCCTATTGCCTGGAAACTATTTGTTAGAGGGCGGGTCAAACTTCCCCCACTCCCAATACATGGCGGTGCATTTCGAAAGATATACAACAGAGCTCTCGAAATGGAACGAAGCCAGGAGGCCCAACAATGAAATATGGCTACTATCCTGGCTGTTCGCTAGAGGGCATCAGTGTCGAATACGACATCTCCATCCGAAAACTGTTTGAACTGCTGGAAGTGAGTATTGAGGATTTGCCAGATTGGCTCTGCTGCGGGACGCTGGCAGCGCCGTCCATTTCCCGGTTGTTGGGATTGGCAACACCACTATGGAGTGTAGCAAAGGCCGAAGAGAACGGCTTTGACCAGCTGATTGCCCCATGCAGCGCCTGCGTCTATCATTTCAAAAACGCCCTCAGACAAGTGGTCGACAACCCCTCGCTACGGGGCGACGTCGAGGCAGTGCTGCAGATGCCCCTGAACGAGCCACCCGCGATCGTACACCCATTGGAGATCCTCATCGAAGATGGTTTCGAGCCACGATTCAAGCAGTTGGTTCAACGTGACCTCACCGATCTTAAGGTTGTGTGTTATTACGGCTGCCACATCTCGCGCCCGGCTGATGTAATGCAATTTGACGATCCTGATAATCCGCAGAGCATGGATACATTGCTTAGCTGGGTGGGTGTTCAAACCCTGGAGTGGTCTGGCAAGGTCGACTGCTGCGGCGCCCACTTTAGCATGATCAAGCCCGACATCGTTGTGGATCTGAGCGCTCGCATCTTTGAAGCCGCCCTCACATCTGGAGCGGATGCCATCGTCGTTGCTTGCCCGATGTGCCACGCCAACCTCGATACACGCCAGACGAGGCTGACTGAAAAGCTAGGCCGCTCGTTGGAGATGCCGGTGCTTTATTTCTCTCAAGTGCTGGGTTATGCCATGGGCCTGGAGCCAGAACTGCTAGGATTGAATAAGCACATCGTCGATCCCCTGCCCCTGATGCTCGAGAAGTGCAGAGGATGGCAGGTAGAGATAAGTACCAGTGCCAGGACAGAGGAGATTGCCGTATGAGTACGGCGGCAGAAAGTTTCCCGGTTCCGCTCAGCAAAAATGGAAAACCCTTCGGAAGCGTACTGGTCGTCGGCGGCGGTATCGCCGGGATGCAAGCCAGCCTTGACCTGGCCGACTCGGGATTTAAGGTCTATCTGGTGGAGAGGGAGTCGGCTATTGGCGGTAGCATGGCTGCGCTGGACAAGACCTTTCCCACAAACGACTGCGCTATGTGCACCATTAGTCCTCGCCTTGTGTCGACCGCCAGCCATCAGAACATCGAGGTTATGACTGTTTCTGAGCTTCTCAAGTTGGACGGTAAGGCGGGTCATTTTAAAGCCACAGTACGTCATAACCCCCGCTACATAGATCCAGAGAAGTGTACTGCCTGCGGCGATTGCGCCTCTGTTTGCCCTATAGTTTTACCAGACCAGTTCAACGGTGGTCTCAGCGAGCGGAGAGCGGCTTACAAACTCTACCCGCAAGCAGTCCCAAACGCATATGCCATCGAAAAGAAAGGAATCGCTCCTTGCCGGGATGCGTGTCCGGCAGGTCAACGAGCACAAGGATACATCGCCCTCATTCGCGAAGGGCGTTACGAAGAGGCGATGCGGGTTATAAAGGAGGACAATCCCTTCCCGGGTATCTGCGGCCGAATCTGTAACCATCGCTGTGAAACGGCCTGCAACCGCAAAATGGTGGATGAACCGGTGGCAATCGCCGCTCTAAAACGCTTTGTCGCCGATCAGGTCTATGCCAATCCGTATGAGCCACCTGAGCTCGCGGAACGGAAGTACGAGGAGCGAGTTGCCATCATCGGCGCCGGTCCTTGTGGGTTAACAGCGGCTAAAGACTTGGTTAAAGCGGGTTATGGTGTAACCGTACTGGAGGCTCTTCCGGTTGCTGGGGGCATGTTGCGAGTTGGTGTACCCGAATACCGATTACCTTCGCGGATCGTCAACCGCGAGGTCCAGGAAATCATCGATCTGGGCGTTGAATTACGCCTGAACGCGCGGGTGGAGAACCTGGATGATATTTTCGCCGAAGGTTTTGAGGCCATCCTTATCGCCGTGGGAGCGCACGAAGGCAAACGCCTGCCTATATCCGGAGCGGATCATCCCGAGGTGCTAGCTGCAGTTCACTATCTTCGTGACGTGCGGCTCGGAAACGGCCCGAACCTTACGGATCGCAATGTGTTGGTGCTTGGAGGAGGCAACGTAGCCTTCGACTGCGCACGAACAGCCGCACGCAGCGGAGCCAAGACAGTAGGCGTTGCCTGCCTGGAGCCCCGCGACGCTATGTTGGCCGACGAGCACGAGGTAGTCGAGTCCGAGGAAGAAGGCATCAGAGTATTTACCAGCAAATCATTCAATCGCATTTGTCAAAGTAATGGCAATATCACAGGGATTGAAGCGGTTGACGTCAGCTTCATGAAATTCGAGACAGATGGTGCCTTAACCCTGGATACGGTGCCTGATAGCGAGCACATCCTGCCTTGCGACGTTGTGATCTTCGCAATCGGGCAACGAATCGGTCTGGCACTAATTCCGGACGATTCCGGAGTTGGGGTGACACAGCAAGGCATGATTGCCGTAAATCCCAATACGTTCGCAACCAGTCACCCAGGGGTATTCGCTGCTGGTGATGCGGTTGGAGGGACCGCGTTTGTAATCGAGGCGGTTGCCGCAGGACACAGAGCCGCCAGGAGTATTGGAAAATACCTGCAAAACGAACTCTTAGAAACACATGGTCATGTCGATCTGCCGGTTGTTAGAACCAGTCCAACCGAGATAAACGCCCGAATAGGGAGCGGGGAGATCCGGGTCAAACCTCGCCTAAAGATGGCTGCCCTGGAGGCTTCGGCGCGCCGCCATTCGTTCGAGGAAGTCAACCTGGGCTATTCGGAGGCAGAGGCTCGGACCGAGGCAGCGCGCTGCCTTCAGTGTGGTGTATGCTCCGAGTGTCTCTCCTGTTTCTATAAGTGCGCAGCCGGGGCCATCAACCATGAAGACGTAGCGCGTGTCGAAACCATCGACGTTGGCGCCGTTATTTTGGCTACAGGTTTTCAGCCGTACGACGCCTCACAGTCTGGTGAATATGGCTTTGGACGCTATCCAAACGTGGTCACCAGCGTGCAATACGAACGTATCTTGTCCCCCACCGGTTCTTACGGAGGACACCTGGTGCGACCGTCAGATGGTCACGAACCTCGGCGGGTTGCTTGGATCCAGTGTGTCGGATCCAGACAGGCCGATCGCAATTGGTGCTCGGCCGTCTGCTGCATGTACGCCACAAAACAGGCCATGATTACCTTGGAGCATGCGCCAGGAACTGAGTGCACTGTCTTTTTCATTGATTTTCGAGCCTATGGTAAGGGCTTCGATGGTTATTATGAAAGAGCGAAAGAGACAGGCGTACGATACTTGCGATCACTTCCCTCAGGTATCAGGCAGATCGCGGATTCTGAGAACCTGGAGGTCTCATACGCTCTGCCTGATGGTCGGATTGTAACCGAAGAGTTTGATATGGTGGTTCTGTCTGTTGGCCTGGAGCCCCCGCAAGGGATGTCTCGATTGGCATCTAATCTAGGTGTGGAACTGACTCCAGATGGCTTCTGCCAGCTGACCAACCTATCACCTCTCGACACGACTCGTGAAGGTGTGTATGTTTGCGGACCGTTTGCCGAACCAAAAGACATACCCGAGACGGTAATGTCAGCTAGCGCGGCTGCGGCAAGGGCCATGACCCTTCTGGCTGACAGCCGGTATAGCCTTGTTCGGACAAAAGAATATCCGCTCGAAATCGACGTTAGCGAACAGCCACCACGAATAGGTGTCTTCGTTTGCCATTGCGGAACCAATATAGCTGGAGTCGTCGACGTTGCCGCCGTGACTGATTACGCGACGAATCTGCCGGGGGTTGTTCATGCAGATCACTATTTATTTACTTGCTCGACCGACTCTCAGGCTAACATCCGGGAGGCGATCAGTGAGCATGAGCTAAACCGCGTCGTGGTGGCTTCATGCACGCCACGCACCCACGAGCCGCTATTCCAAAGCACGATACGCGACGCCGGATTGAATTACTATCTCTTCGAGTTAGCCAACATCCGCGACCAATGTTCATGGGTGCACCGCGATTTCCCCAAACAAGCGACTGAGAAAGCCAATGATCTGGTACGGATGGCAGTGGCCAAAGTCCGCCTGGCTGAGTCGTTGCAGCGGAAGGAGCTCGAGTTCAACCATGACGCTCTGGTGATAGGGGGTGGACTTGCCGGAATGACAGCTGCGCTTGAGCTAGCAAGCCAGGGTTTTCAGGTCTCGCTGGTGGAGAAAGAACGTGTTTTGGGTGGCAATATGCGGCACCTGCAATACTTGCTCAGCCTGGCCGATCCGCAAGGTTTGCTCAGAAATCTGATCTTGCGAACGATGAACAATCCGAACATACACCTCTTTCTGGATTCCGAAGTTGCGACGTTCGAAGGAAGCCTGGGTAACTTCAAGACATCGCTCAGATTGGGTAGCAATGATTCGACTCCAAAAATCAACCATGGTGTTGTCATCGTCGCCACGGGGGCAGTGCCTTACCAGCCCACCGAATATCTCTATGGCGAAGATGACCGTGTTCTGACTCAGATGGAACTGGAACAGATCCTTGTTGAAGAGGAACCGAAGGTGAAAAAGTGGGATTCGGTCGTGATGATTCAATGCGTTGGTTCTCGTAACGCTGAACGACCTTACTGTAGCCGGCTATGCTGTAGCCAGGCTGTTAAGAACGCATTGGTTATCAAGGACAAGAGTCCTGAGACAGAGGTATATATCCTGTACAGGGATATTCGCACCTATGGTTTACTGGAAAAGTACTATCGAAAGGCGCGCGAAAAAGGCGTCGTTTTCATGCGCTTCGAGGATGAGGCTGATCCGCAAGTATCGCTACCAAATGATGACGGCGCGAATGCAAAGCTTAGCGTCGCCGTCCATGATGCCATGCTCGATGACCGTGTTGAATTGAAGGCTGACCGGGTTGTTCTATCCGTAGCCACGGTTCCGCATTCCGACGCAAGCCATCTGGCCCAGTTATTGAAAGTGCCGCTAACGCAGGATGGTTTTTTCCAGGAAGCTCATCTAAAGCTGGCTCCAGTAGATTTTGCCACTGAGGGTATCTTTTTATGCGGCATGGCGCACTACCCGAAGAAAGCCGTTACGGAGAGCGTAATTCAAGCCAAGGCAGCGGCTGGCCGGGCGGCGACCATTCTGTCACGGCCAGTTATCGAAATATCCCCGACCATTTCACATGTTCTCGCTGATAAGTGCGATGGCTGCGCCTACTGTGTCGACCCTTGCCCATACAAGGCCATTACCCTGGTTGAGTACGAGAATGAGGCTGGACAGATAAAGAAGAGGGTAGTCGTTGATGAGGCGCTCTGTAAAGGTTGCGGTACTTGCCAGGCAACCTGTCCAAAAGACGCCATCTATGTCTCACATTTCAAATTGGATCAACTTCGGGCGATGACCATGGCTGCACTGGAGAAGTAAAATGAGTTCTCAAGACAACGGCGACGCGCCCCTTATTATCGCCTACTGTTGTTATTGGTGCGCGTATACCGCGGCAGATCTTGCCGGGACATCGCGTCTGCAATACCCGCCAGGTATACGCATCATCCGCGTTCAATGCAGCGGAATGGTCCATCCCAACCTGGTGATCGATGCCCTGACAAATGGGGCCGACGGTGTCTTGATGTGCGGTTGCCACCCCGGCGATTGCCACTATCGGGAAGGCAACTTGCGAGCACAAGCGCGCGCTGAGGCCATCGACATGATGCTTGAGGATTTCGACTTGGAACCCGAGCGCTTTCGGCTTGAGTGGGTCTCCGCTTCTGAAGGACCGCGATTTGCCCAAGTCGTGCGCGACATGGAGGCCGATTTGAAGGAAATCGGTCCAAATCCTTTCGGTTAGGAACGGTTCACAGCGGACAATGAATAAAAAGGTGGATTGTTGGAGAACCATGGTATGCAACTGTGAGCCTGACGGTGTGAATGTTGGCGAGCTCGGCATCTGTCGATCTGCCTTAACCATCAGTTACGAAGGATTCAATGGAATTAGCAGTGCGAGACGCTATATTCGACGCTTGGTTGGAACCTACTGCAATGGTGAGAACCAAGGATGGTTTGCATAGAAAATCAAAGACTGCCTCATGTGTCCATTTTTCCTAAAGGTAGCCCGTCAAGAGGGCAAGTCATTGATCTTTACAAGATGATTAAGAAGGCGCTGAGAAAGGAGGTGAAGACTGACTATTCTGTTTTTCGCTGTTTTAGGGTTGTGCTCAATTCGACGAAGTACCGCACAACATAGGGAGGTAAGATTATGGCTGTAAAGGTAGCTCAAGAGTGGTTCGCCATCTGTGGTGGCTGCGAAGTCACAATTCTTGATATTGGCGAGCCTCTCCTCGACCTACTACCTGAGCTGGAGTTTGTTCACATGCCGGTCATCATGGATCACAAGATCTATGGGCAGACAGGTGAAAAGGCGCAGGCAGAGATCCCTGAGGCAGACGTCGGCATCATCACCGGAAGTATCCGTAACGAGGAGAACAAGGAACTTGCGGTGCTGATGCGGTCTCGAGTCAACACACTGATTGCGATGGGATCGTGCGCTTTATATGGCGGCGTGCCGGCGCTGGCCAACCAGTTTCAGGTAGAGGAAATTTACGAGCGTGTATATCGGGGCAATTCAACTACTGATCCGGGTGATACCCCTTCGGAGGGCATACCGCCACTTCTCGACCGGGTCTATGCGATAAACGAAGTAGTGGACGTAGACCTCGAATTACCGGGCTGTCCTACTACTCCGGATATGTTCGTCGCCGCGGTTCTTCATTTGCTCAACGGAGAACCGTTTGCGCTCGAAACCAAGAGCGTATGTGATCAATGCCCAACTATCCGCGAGAAGAAGACGGGAGCGACATTAAAGAGGCCGCTGGAATCAGTAGTGGGAGTGGGTCAGCCCTTGGAGACAGTGCGCTGTTTTATGGAGCAGGGATTCCTCTGCCAGGGTCCGGCGACTCGAGCCGGATGCGGTGGGATGACTGGAGGTGAGCCCCGCTGCATCCGTGCATATATGCCCTGTCGCGGTTGTTTCGGCCCACTCAACGAGAGTGCGAATCCCATGGTCGACATGATGGGTGCCATTTCAACGATCGGTCTCAATCCCAGAGAGATCCCCGATCGGGCCGCTCAGTTTAACCGCTTTGCCGGTGCAGGCCGACTGCACCCGAAGCGAGTCAGGAGGTAAGAAGACTATGGGAAAGACATTGGTCATTCAACCCGTTAGCCGAATAGAGGGCCATGCCAAAATCACCATTCAGTTGGACGATTCTGGCAACGTCTCCGACGCTCGCGTTAATGTCATCGAGTTGCGCGGTTTCGAGCGTTTCTGTGTTGGCAAGCCAGTAGAGGAGATGCCCCGTATTACAACTCGAATCTGTGGCGTCTGCCCCTGGTCCCATCATCTGGCCTCGGCAAAAGCCACCGACGCCGTCTTCGGGGTCGACATTCCCCCTGCCGGCAGTAAACTTCGACGGCTATGTAACAGCATCGCCTACATGGAGGAGCACATCCTCCACTTCTACATCCTCTCCGGACCCGATTTTGTGATGGGTCCTGATGCAGATTATCCAGTTCGCAACGTGATCGGCATGGTTGGCGCTGTGCCTGACATCGCCAAACGAGTGGTGAAGGTACGGCATATGTGCGCAAAGATGCTGGAGATGATCGCCGGCAAGGCAATTCATCCTGCTGCGGCCGTGCCAGGCGGATTCAGCCGTCCACTTTCTTCTTCCGAGAGGGATACACTGTTGCCCATGGCCGAAGAAGCCCTTGAGCTGGCAAAATTCACCATCAGTTTCGCCAAAGAGAATATATTCCCCAAGTATCTTGATGTGGTGAAGACCGTTGGAACAATAACCAGCGGCTTCCTTGGCACTGTCACCGACGATGGAGCGCTGGATCTTTACGACGGCAAACTGCGAATGATGTATGCGGATGGTTCATCCGAGGATTTCGACACGGATGATTACGCTGACTACATTGGCGAACACGTCGAGCCATGGACCTACCTCAAATTTCCTTATGCCAAGCGAAAAGGTCCTTTTGCACTGGAGGACAATGCGCCAAGCCTCTACCGTGTAAACTCGCTGGCGCGGATTAATGTCGCCGATTACATCACGACACCATTCGCCCAGAAGGAGTTGGAAGAGTTTCGGGCTCTATTCGGCCGGCCAGCGCAGCTGACGTTGCTTTATCACTGGGCACGCCTAATCGAGCTCCTCTATAACGCGGAGATGGCGGTTGAACTGCTGCAGGATCCGGAGATAACCAGTAGCGAAATCCGAGCGACGGTTACACCCCGTGCTGCTCGAGGCATCGGCGTCGTAGAGGCACCGCGCGGTACACTTATCCACGACTATACTACTGATGAAGATGGCTTGCTGACTCATGTCAATCTGCTGGTCGCAACATGTCAGAATAATTCAGCCATTAACCTCTCAGTAAAACATGCTGCCCAAACGCTTATTAAGAATGGGCAATATGATCAGGGTACGCTCAATACAGTCGAGATGGCCATTCGAGCTTATGATCCTTGCCTGTCTTGTGCGACCCATCGCATGGACGGCCGGCTGCCCATCAAGATTGACGTCGTCGATCCCGATGGCAACCTCATTGATACGCTGATCAACTGACAGGTTTTGAATAGACGCGGGAGCGGAGCGTCCTCCGCCCGCTCCCAACTCCATTATGAATAGTCAATCCTTGGCGACGAAAAGAGCGCCGGAAGTGTCCATCTTGCCAGCATACTGCCTGGCCAAGATTCTGATCCTGGGCGTTGGCAACGTTCTATTTGGTGATGATGGATTTGGTCCGGCTGTCGCCGAAATGATGTCGAGTAACTATGATGTGCCTGACCATGTGTACGTCATGGATGTGGGCACAGGTGTGCGTAAGCTCCTATTCACCTTGACCCTAAGCGAAAGACTACCGCAAGAGATCGTCGTGGCCGACGCCGTCGACTGGGGGAGAACGATTGGGGAAGTCTTGGAAATACCGGTAGAGGCGCTGCCGCTAACAAAGCTGGATGACTTTTCGCTGCACCATGCCCCAACGTCGAACCTGCTACTACAGCTTCAGAAACAATGCGGGGTCAATGTTACCGTGATGGCTTGTGATGTGGGCATTATTCCCCAGATGATTAAACCGGGACTGTCCGCTACAGTTGAAAAGGCGGTTGGAGAAGCTTGCCACAGGATAGCCGACAAGCATAACATCCGCCTCAAAATGGGCTCGTCGTCGGGCGCATAGGCACCGGTCGGTCCAGTAATTGGGAAGTTAGCCGCGAAATAGCAGCCATTAATTCGTGACTTAAATTGACTGTGCTGGGTGAGCGAAAGCAGTTGGTTACTCCAGAACAAATCTGTAGCCGGATCTGATCTGAGAACAACTTCCAGTGCGCTTGCGGCAAATATCGATTAACGGGTCTCGCGATGGTCAGTCGACGTGCGAGCTTAACCGGAAACAATGATTGGGTCCGTAACTCCGTCAACCAAAACCGGACCGAAGGGGATCTTTCGTCGCTAAGTACAAACACCCTCCTCGATAGATCAAGATCGTTTTATATCACGGTCTTGCGTGCAAGCTAATTGCAGTTGATTGCTACTGGAAAAAGGTGACGGTTGCTAGGATATCTTCAGACAGAGGTGAGAACATCTCGGCCCAGGCTGCACCTAGCAGCATATCGGTCTGACCGTCAAAGGGAGCCCAAAACTCGCTAAAAGGCAACATTCCTTCGCAGGAGTAACGATAGCCCATCAGGTGAACGCTTATCGTAGTAGCTTCGAGCGGTTCGAGTATCTGGCCGGGGCAGCGGTGGCTAAACAATTCTGCCATTTCACTCACGCTCAAAGCGTCAGGATTGGCCACTGCCTTGATCTCCACGATATTCTGTCGAGTGGGCGAATCATCCCCGCCACCTCCATCTTGCAAAACAAAGGCCGAAAACAGGACCTCTTCGATGATGCCTTCGGGAAATTCGACACTCCAGAACTCTGGCGAATACGGTTCCCCCTCCTCGATGAAGGTGCCTGACGGGTGCCAGAACTCAATGCCGAATTCATCGTTCTGGTAATGCAGCCAGCCGGCCGGGTTTGTTCCTGATTCACCTTGAGGTTCCGTTGTAACCTCTTTATCAGGTGACAAAGGCTCGACCGGGGTACTGTTTTCGGGTGTCGTTGTTGCTGTCGCGGATGGAGCCGTTGTAGTAAGCGTAGACAGAGGCGTCTCTTGCATCTCGTTGACGTCCGTCGGGACTGGAGTTGCCGTCGCCACCGGCTGCTCTTCCAGGCCAATCTCAACCGTGCCGCAGGCCGATAGAAGAACTGCTGACAACATGATTCCCAGGGTGCACACAAGCATTTTCATAATAATCCTTCTTGCTACCATATTTTGCACCATAATACCCAATGCGTGTAGCTGGATGTTGGCAGAACTGTCACGA